>JAZQZO010000218.1:0-2595 GCA_045634065.1 Acutalibacteraceae bacterium | reverse complement strand
TCCGAGTCCGTAACAGAAGGACATCCCGATAAAATCTGCGATCAGATTTCCGATGCAGTGCTTGACGATATCTATGCTCACGACCCTATGGCAAGAGTTGCCTGCGAAACAACCGTAACAACGGGTCAGGTGCTTGTTATGGGTGAAATCAGCTCAACACATAAGCCTGACGTTGCAAAAATTGCAAGAAAGGTAGTTTGTGATATCGGTTATGATGATGGTGCTAAGGGTTTTGACGGTAACGCTTGTGCAGTACTCGTAGCTCTTGACGAGCAGTCACCCGACATCGCTATGGGTGTTGACAAGTCCCTCGAACTCAAAGACGGTGAAGACGATATCTATAATCTTCACGGTGCAGGTGACCAGGGTATGATGTTCGGATTTGCTTGTGACGAAACCCCCGAGCTTATGCCTCTTCCCATTTCACTTGCTCATAAGCTCTCAAAGAGACTTACAGAAGTTAGAAAGAACGGCACACTCCCATATCTCAGAGCAGACGGTAAGAGCCAGGTAACTGTACAGTACGACGAAAACGGCAAACCCGAAAGCGTAACTGCAATTGTTGTATCGTCACAGCACAGCGCAGATGTAGAGCTCGCTCAGATCAGAGAGGACGTTAAGAAACACGTAATTGAACCCGTTATTCCTGCTGAGCTTATGACAGCAGACACCAAGATTTTTGTTAACCCCACAGGCCGTTTTGTAACAGGGGGTCCTCAGGGTGACAGCGGTCTGACAGGCAGAAAGATTATCGTTGATACCTACGGCGGCTATTCACGTCACGGTGGCGGTGCTTTCTCAGGCAAGGATCCCACTAAGGTAGACAGAAGTGCCGCATACGCTGCAAGATATGTTGCTAAGAATATCGTTGCTGCAGGTCTTGCTTCAAAGTGTGAGGTTCAGCTTGCATATGCAATCGGTGTTGCTAAGCCCGTATCTGTTATGGTTGACACTTTTGGTACAGGCACAATCAGCGATGACAAGATCAGTGAAATTATAAACAAGGTGTTCGATCTTCGTCCTGCAGCTATCATCAACACTCTTAAACTCAGAGCACCCATCTACCGTCAGCTTGCAGCATACGGTCACGTGGGCAGAGAAGACCTTGATGTTCAGTGGGAAAAGACTGACAAGGTTGATGAAATAAAAAAATACTTATAATAACAGTACGCGGGGGAGAGAGCACAGAAAACGGCTTTTTCTCCCGCCGTTTTAGTTTGATTAGGTGAAAAATAATCCTAACAAGGAAGATTTTCAGAAAGAGCAGTTAATATGGAATTTAACAAAAAATTACAAGAACTAAGAAAAAATAAAGGACTTACACAGGAAGAGCTGGCTGAGGAGCTTTATGTTTCCAGAACAGCGATTTCTAAATGGGAGTCGGGGAGAGGTTATCCTAATATAGAGTCACTTAAAGCTGTTGCTAAATTTTTCTCTGTTACCATAGATGAGCTTATCTCAGGTGACAAAGTGCTGGATATAGCGGAAAAAGACAGCAAAGAAAAAGAAAACAGATTTCGCGATTTGGTTTTTGGAATGCTGGATTGCAGTGTTGCAATATTCTTTTTCTTACCTATCTTCGGTCAGAACGCAGAGGGCGTAATAAATGAAGCCTCTCTTTTAACTTTAACAGAGCTTCCTATATATTTGAAAACAGCTTATTATATTATAACAGTTGCGCTGGTGTTGTTTGGCATAATTATCCTTGCGTTGAGAAATTGCAACAAAGGATTTTATTTGCAATATAAAAGTAAAATGTCCTTGGCGTTAAATGTTTTAGGTGTGCTTATTTTTATAATAAGCTCTCAGCCTTACGCAGCTACATTTCTCTTTATGTTCCTTACTATAAAGACTCTATTACTCATAAAATGGTAATGATACGAAAAGTGTCACCGGTGTGACGAATTGTTTCTTGAGTCTTTTCTGTTTTTGTCTTAAAGTATATTCAGGTGAAAGCCGAATACTGACAAAGGTAGGTAGACATAAAATGAAAAAAGAAACCAAAAAGAATTTTTGTATCGTAGGATGTAGCTTTGCGGCATTTGTGCTGTGGACTATAGCTGTTATATTTGTGGATGTTGCGGCAATAGGTCCACAAGGTTCTTGTGTAGGATTTGCTACTATTAACAGTTTTTTTCACAGGCTTACGGGTGTGCATATGTCGCTTTATATTGTTACGGATTGGCTGAGCATTATACCCTTAGGGATTGTGTTGGGTTTTGGTTGTCTGGGGGTTCAGCAATTGCTTTTCCGTAAAAGTATCAGAAAAGTAGACTATGATATTTTAGTCCTCGGAGGATTCTATATTGCAGTAATGGCAATATATGTTTTATTTGAAACAGTGGTTATAAACTATAGACCCATATTAATTGATGGAGCTATGGAGGCTTCCTATCCTTCATCGACAACTATGCTCGTTATGTGTGTAATACCCACTGCCATTATGCAAGTGAATAGTCGTATAAAGCTCAACAGCCTGAGAAGAATAATCACCTTAGTGTTGGTTTCCTTTGCAAGTTTTATGGTAATAGGTAGGCTTATTTCGGGGGTGCATTGGTTATCGGATATTGTCGGCGGAGTGTTGCTGAGTGCGGC
>JAZQZO010000217.1:0-1879 GCA_045634065.1 Acutalibacteraceae bacterium | reverse complement strand
AGCTTCATAAGAAGAGCCGAAAACCTTGACTACTATGAGGCTGTCAAGTACCTTGCTGATAAGGCAGGTATGGTGATGCCAAGTGAAGGCTTTGATAACTCTATGGCTGAAAAGCGCCGCAGAATGTACGAGATAAACAAGGAGGCTGCACGCTTTTTCAACTCCTGCCTTTTCACAGAAGAGGGTAAGGAGGGTCTTGAATACTATAAATCAAGAGGTATGAAAAAAAGTACCATCACTCGCTTCGGCTTAGGTTTTGCTCCTAACAAATGGGACAGTCTTCTTAAATATATGCGAGGTAAAGGATATTCCTACGAAGAGCTATACGAAGCCAACCTTGCAAACAAAAGCGAAAAAGATGGCAAAGTACGTTTTTATGATTCATTCAGAAACAGAGTTATGGTGCCTATAATCGATGTCAGAGGCAATGTTGTGGCTTTTGGCGGCAGAGTACTGGACGACTCAAAACCAAAATATATCAACTCATCTGACACTCTGGTTTACAAGAAGAGTCTTGGTGTTTTCGGACTAAACTTTGCTAAAAATTCCAAAGAAAACCGACTTATCCTCGTTGAGGGTTATATGGACGCTATCACTCTTCATCAGGCAGGTTTTGACAATGTTATCGCTTGCCTTGGTACTGCTTTCACAGGTGAGATGGCGCATCTTCTTGCACGTTATGCCGAAGAGATAATTCTCTGCTATGACAATGACGAGGCAGGTCAGAAAGCGACAACAAGAGCTCTCGGTGTACTTAACTCTATCGGTATGAAGGTGAGAGTTGTGCATCTCAGCGGCGGTAAAGACCCTGATGAAATTCTTCGCAAATTCGGTCCTGAAAGGGTCAGAAGTCTTATTGACGGAGCCGCAAATGATATCGAGTACGGTTTGCTGTCACTTCGAAACAGCTTTGATTTAGGCACAAGCGACGGTAAGATGAAGTATCTCGACGGTGCGGCAGAAATTCTTGCGAAAACAAGAAATAATATCGCTCAGGATATTTATTCTTCGCGTCTTGCTGAAGAACTTGGTGTCAGCAAGGACTCAATTCTTGCGAGAATCAATCAGGTGGGCAGACGTCAGAAATATCAGGAAGACAAAAATAAATTCAAAAAAATTCAGCAGGAAGCTATGCGCGAAAATAGTAAAGCTGAAATTGCCAACGATACTAACATAAAAGTCATAAAGGCTCAGGAGTTGCTTATTGCCTGCCTTTATTACAACCCTGATTATTATCGCCATATTGAAGATTATATCTCCCCGGAAGATTTTTCCGTAAGCGATAATAAGGCTATATTTTCATCTTTGTGTGAAAGAATAAAAGAGGGACTGAGTATTGAGTTCACGTTCTTCGCACCTGTGCTTACGCCTGAGCAGATGAGCCTTTTTGTGAAAATCTGCAAGACAAATCAGGAGCTGACATCTTCTTTCAAGACCTGCACAGACTGTATTGATGTTATAAAATCAGGAAAGAAGAAGGGCGAGGAAAAGACTTCTGTAGGTTCACTTAGCGATGAAGACTATCTCAAACTCTTTAATAAGAAACAAAATAAGCAATAAATTAAAAAAACTCTTGCTAAAAAGTGAATTATAGATTATAATATACCAAATAGAAAGGCAAGGAAGTATACTTATGGATAATCATGACAAGGAATTACTCTTAAAAGCTCTTATTGATAAGGGTGTAGCCAACGGAAAAATCAACTCCTCAGAGATTGACGCTGTTATCGTTGAGGCTGACGTTGATATGGAAAAAATGGATGAGATATACTCTAAGCTTGAAAGCAAGGGTGTAGAAATTATTGATGACTTCAGTGATGATGCACTTGATGATATCTCAGTTGATATTGACGTACCCAAGGATTACGACAGTGTGGCT
>JAZQZO010000216.1:0-1517 GCA_045634065.1 Acutalibacteraceae bacterium | reverse complement strand
ATTGGAGATGAAGTTTTTTATTTTTGCAAATAACAGCGCGTTTTTGCATACTTTTTCCGCGTAAGGAAAAAGTATTGCCTGCCCGGCGAGGGCAAGTATACGCCTGATTATTGACAGCGCTCGCCGCGGGGCGTTACTTTTCCTGGCGTGGAAAAGTAACCAAAACACGCTAATTATTCAATTTATATATACTACTAATTGGAGGATATAAAATGGCTTTAGTTACAAAATCAATCAAAGGTACACAAGATACCTTACCCTCAGAGAGCTACAAAATTCAGTTCGTTGAACAGTCAGTTCTCGAAATCGCGAAAAATTACGGCTACAAAGAAATCAGAGTGCCCGTATTTGAACACACCGAGCTTTTCCAGAGAGGTGTAGGCGATACCACCGATGTTGTGCAGAAAGAAATGTACACATTTGAAGATAAAGGCGGTCGCTCAATCACTCTTCGCCCTGAAGGCACAGCAGGTGTTGTACGTTCATATATTGAGCACGGTCTCTTTAACGAGGCTCAGCCCCAGAAGGTCTGCTACCTCATTTCCTGCTATCGTTACGAAAAACCTCAGGCAGGCAGACTCAGAGAATTCCATCAGTTCGGTTGCGAGTGCTTCGGTACTGCTTCACCTGCTGCTGACGCTGAGCTTATCTCACTTGTAAATGACATCTTCGCTTTCCTCGATGTGAAGAATCTTAAAATTCAGATTAACTCCATCGGCTGTCCCGAATGCAGAAAGAACTATCACAAGGCACTTCAGGAATACTTCGAGAGCAAGAAAGACGACCTTTGTGCAACCTGCCTTGGCAGACTTGAGAGAAACCCAATGAGAATCCTCGACTGCAAGAGCCCTGTTTGCTCAGATATCGCAAAGGATGCTCCCAAGGTGACAGATTATCTTTGTGACGCGTGCGATGACTACTTCAAAAAGACTCAGCAGTACCTCGACGCTATGAACATTCCTTATGAGGTTAACCCCTCAATCGTTCGCGGTCTTGACTATTACACCAAGACAGTATTCGAGTTTGTTTCAACTGAAATCGGTGCTCAGGGTACCGTTTGCGGTGGCGGCAGATATGACGGACTCGTTGAAGAGATCGGCGGTAACCACACTCCTGCTCTCGGCTTTGCAATGGGTATGGAAAGACTTCTTATGCTTATGGAAGCTCAGGGTGTTGAGTTTCCACCTGAAGCAAAGTGCGATCTCTATATCGCATCAATGGGAGAGAACGCAACTCTCAAGGCTTCACAGATTGCTTCAGATGTCAGAGGTAACGGTATGCACGCTCAGTTTGATATCGTTGGCAGAAGTGTCAAGGCTCAGATGAAATATGCTAATAAAATCGGTGCTGCTTATACAGTGGTACTCGGTGACAGCGAAATCGAAGCAGGCGTTGCCAAGGTCAAGAATATGGCAGACGGCAGTGAAACCGAAATGAATATCGACGATATTGCTGAAGAAATTATGAGACTTTCAATTAACGACTCTCTTAAAGGTTTCGAGGTTGAGGGCTTAGAT
>JAZQZO010000215.1:0-4258 GCA_045634065.1 Acutalibacteraceae bacterium | reverse complement strand
GTCGAAAACAGGCATAAAGTTATAAGTTACACACTTAACGCCGTACTTTGCGCAGCGTCTGATATTTTCGCAGTAAACCTCGATGAGCTCATCAGCATTCTCTGAGCCGAGCTTGATATCCTCGGGCACGGGAATTGACTCAACTATATCAAAGATAAGACCGTTCTTTTCGCAGTCATTTTTAACTCTCTTGATGCTCTCTTCGGGCCATACCTGACCGGGTTTTACGTCGTACACTGCCGAAACAACAGATCTCATATTGGGAATCTGACTGATGTACTTAAGGGATACGGGGTCGTCCTGACCGTACCATCTGAAAGACATTTTCATTTTATTTTACCTCCAAATCGAAAAATCTTTTTGCATTATAGAAAGAAATATCTTCTGTAATTTGTGAGAGTGCCTTCATATCATTGGGGTACTCTCCTGCTTCAACCCACTGACCGATTAACTGGCAGAGGATTCTTCTGAAATATTCGTGTCTTGTGTAGCTCAGGAAACTTCTTGAGTCTGTAAGCATACCAACGAAGTTACCGAGAAGACCGAGTGAAGCAAGGCTGATCATCTGCTCGCGCATACCGTTCTTTGTGTCGTTGAACCACCAGGCACTGCCGTGCTGAATAGTACCGGGATAGCCTTCTCTCTGGAATGCACCTAAAAGTGTATCAATAAATGAGTTGTCTCCTGCATCGAGCGAATAGAGAATAATCTTGGGCATCTTGCCTGAAAGATACATCTTATCAAGAAGCTTTGCAAGAGCTACTGAGCCGTTGTGCGGTCCGATAACATCAAAGCCTGTATCAGGTCCGAGTCTCTGGAACATCGCAGTGTTGGGGTTTCTCATACAGTTATAGTGAATCTGCATTGCCCAACCGAGCTGAGCATACTTTTCACTGCAGAAGAGAATCATTTCAGTCTGCACAGCTTCAAGCTCTTTTTCACTGACCTTTTCACCTGCCATAGCTTTAGTGAGAGCTGAGTTCATTTCATCTTCACTCATTTCGCAATAAACAGGATAGTTGATACCGTGGTCACTTGCCTTGCAGCCGAAAGCATCAAAGTGCTTCATTCTATTATAAAGAGCCTCTTTAAGAGAAGCAATATCTTTAATCTCTACGCCTGAAACTTCCTCGAGGGTCTTTATGTATCCGGGGAAAATATCTGCATTGAGGTTAAACGCTTTATCAGGTCTGAATGAGGGAGCAACAACCGTCTTGAAGCTCTTATCTTCAGCTATTTTACCGTGCCATTCAAGTGAGTCAACAGGATCGTCAGTGGTACCGATAAAAGCAACATTGCTCATTTCAATGATACCGCGCACGCTCATATGAGCTTCCTTGAGCTTTTCACAAGTGACATTCCACACCTCTTCGGCAGTGTCCGCATTGAGAATGCCCTCATAGCCGAAATAACGCTTGAGCTCAAAGTGACACCAATGATACATCGGGTTGCCGATAGCCTTGGGCAGTGTTTCAGCGAACTTCAGGAACTTGTCCTTGTCGCTTGTGTTTTTGCCTGTGATATAGTCCTCACTGACTCCGTTGCTTCTCATAAGGCGCCATTTATAATGATCACCGTAGAGCCAGAGCTGAGTGATGTTTTCAAATCTTAAGTCTTCATATATCTCCTTGGGACTTACGTGGCAGTGGTAATCGATGATGGGAAGTTTAGATGCATAATCATGATAAAGTACCTTTGCCGTATCGGTATCAAGAAGAAAATCCTTTGTCATAAACTCTGTCATTGACATAGTCCTCCTATTTTAGTATTTTAATTTTACCACAATGTTTTCACAATGAAAATTGTAATAATTGCTTGACTGATTGTGAATATTGCTATATGATATAAAGGAGGTGATTTTATGCAGGTTTTTGACCCGAGACAGAGTATGTCAAGCCCCAGTTTTGAGATTTTCCACTACCGTGACGCTAAATTCGAAGGTGTCGCAGTACATCAGCACGACTTCTATGAAGTCTACTTTTTTATCAGCGGTAACGTGGAATACAGCGTTGAGGGTAAGAGCTATCTTTTAAAAGAGGGCGACTTGCTTCTTATCAACCCACTTGAGCTTCATCAGCCGAGAATAGGTCCTGACCAGAACCCCTACGAGAGAATTGTATTATGGATAAACAAAAATTATCTTTCCCGACTTTGCACAAATAATACCAGCTTAAGCCAGTGCTTCGACAACACCAATCCACAGCACACCAACCTTTTAAGGCTATCAAAGGCACAGCAGAAATACATTTCGTCAAAGCTAAGCGAACTTATAGAAGAATCAGCAAGCACCGACTATGGCAGTGACCTTGCAGCAGAGGCAATCCTCACCCGGTTTTTAGTTGAGCTTAACAGACTGACTCTCAGCACCGACAAAAAGGTTGACTCCGACAAGTCGCAGTCTCCTCTTGTTTCAGAAGTACTCTCCTATATCAATCACCACTACTGCGAGAAGATTTCACTTTCTTCAATCGCAGATGAATTTTTCGTCAGCAAATATTATCTTTCCCACGCTTTCAACAGTGTTGTCGGTACTTCTGTAAACAGGTATATCACTCTCAAAAGGCTCATCAATGCAAAGCAGATGCTTTCAAGCGGCATCAAACCCACAACAGCCGCACTGCATTGCGGATTCAATGACTATGCAGGCTTTTACCGTGCCTTTACGGCAGAGTACGGCATAACACCAAAAGAATACACCTCAGGTAATTAGTCAATTAAAAGAGAGTGCTTTGCGTGCAAATAACCCTTATATAATGATGGATTTTGTCAGCTGTCAAACATAAAAAATTAAAAAGTCGGGAATAATCCCGACTTATAATTTTATTTACAGTTTTTATCAAACGCAGAATTAAAAGCATAGAAGTTCTTACTATTCATCTTATCGGTTGCGATTCTGAGTCCCTCGCCGAAACGCTGATAGTGTACAAGCTCTCTTGCACGAAGAAACTTGATAACATCTCTGACATCGGGATCGTCAACAAGGCGAAGAATGTTGTCATAGGTTGTTCTTGCCTTTTGCTCGGCTGCCATATTTTCGTGAAGGTCTGTTATTACATCGCCCTTTGACTGCAGGTACGCTGCCGTAAAGGGTACACCTGCTGCAGAAGCAGGATAAAAGCCCGTTGTGTGGTCAACGAAATATGCATCAAAACCACCCTTTTTGATATCTTCGATTGAAAGGTTTCTTGTCAGCTGATAGACAAGGGTGCCGATCATTTCTAAATGGCCGAGTTCTTCGGTGCCTAAAGAGGAAATAAAAATGGTTATTATATTAAGCTTTGGCATAGAAAATGCACCTCCGAAGAGGTGCATTAAAAATTAATTCAATAAATACGGATTCGATCACTTGGAATTAAGAAATAAGCCAAGGACATCAAAAATATTTATAAACCAACAAAGAAGTCTGCTGAAGAAATCTTTGTGATATTTGTGGCAGAAATCACAGTTGCCAACCTTACCACCGCAATCATCACACAAACCGTCTGTAACTTTATCATTATGGGGTAATGTTTCAATTGCTTCTTCTACAACTCTCTTTTCGCACTCTGTGCAAAGAGCATACTTAACACCTTCTTCTGCACAAGTAGGTTCTCTTTCAATTACCCATTCACCCTGAACGTGACCGGCGCAAGGAATATCAAAGATAACCTCATAAGGTGTGAAATGGTCACAAGTGATGATAAGGAAACCTTTTTCATGTACTGCTGGAACTTGAGTTTTTGTACCATCATCATTTGTTCTGATAACAGTTACGTGTTCGGCACTGCCGTGAAGCTCTGAAAGAGGAATTCTTATCTGAATAGCTCCGTCAGGCTGAATATCTGTGTTAAGCTCATCATCGGTAAGATTGAACTCATAAAGAACTCTTGTCTTCTTACCTGTTGACTCGACAACCTCATAGTTAAGTGCATAGTCATACTTGTCACCGCAGTTTGTACAGCAGAATGTACACTTCGCATCTTCCTTATCGAGAGAAGGAGTAAGAGCTTCATAATTGTGTCCTATTGCTGTAATAACCTCATCATATGTATCGCCACAGCTACAAGTATATGTTCTGACACCATCAGCAGTACAAGTCATCTTCTTTGTAACTGCTGAAGTGTAGTTGTGTACGTGCTTACCATAGATTGCTGTGAACTCAAGATTTTCATCGGGCATTGTTGTGGGGATACTCTTATCCCAGCTGAGGAAGATATCACCCTGTGCTGTCATTTCAACTACGGGAGCTGTAATGATAGCACCTGCTGCATAGTACTGA
>JAZQZO010000214.1:0-2997 GCA_045634065.1 Acutalibacteraceae bacterium | reverse complement strand
AAAGTGAGATTATCAAAGGGAGCTGTATGTGAAAGTGACTCAGTTGAAATTGTCTTGAATACATCTGAAAGTGAGTCTGTATTGTTTACTGTGAAGTCGGATCGTAGCCATGTCGTTCTGTGAGCCAAGGAGTTGCTGAGCATGGTTGTCTTCCTAAGACCGCTTGGCCTCCGACTTCTTGATGAAAGTGAGATTATCAAAGGGAGCTGTATGTGAAAGTGACTCAGTTGAAATTGTCTTGAATACATCTGAAAGTGAGTCTGTATTGTTTACTGTGAGATAATACTGACCGTCAACGCCCTTACCGAGATAGCTCATTGAAAGAGCATCAGGATAACCCGATGAAACAGCATTCATAAACTTCTT
This sequence comes from Acutalibacteraceae bacterium, assembly GCA_045634065.1. Classification (GTDB taxonomy): domain Bacteria; phylum Bacillota; class Clostridia; order Oscillospirales; family Acutalibacteraceae; genus UBA6857. The sequence goes on along the minus strand of JAZQZO010000214.1, from coordinate 2,631 downwards.
GATATTTCTATTATTGCTGTCGATAGCTGAGAAGATACCAACTGAATATATTGATGCATCATAAGCTGACTTGAGAAGTGATGCGTTGTAAATTGCAGAGTTTGCAACAGAAGTCTGGAAACTGCTTGAATATGTAGGCTCACCGTCTGTCATAAATACAACCACTCTCTGACGGTCAGTTGAGTCTGTATTTGCAAATACACCCTTGGCCATTTCGAAGCCAAGATCAGCTGCAGTTGCACCTCTTGCGTCAATTGCATCGATAGCATCAATAAGCTTATCGTTAACTTCGCCGTCAACGTTTACGCTGAGAAGTGATGATGCATAGTCAGTTGTCTTGATATCATCGAACTTCACAATACCTCTGCCTGAAGTAAGAAGCTCTGTGTTTTCGTTCTTTTCAAAGCCCTGATAGTTACCTGAAAGACCGAAGCCTACAAGTGAAATTCTATGGTCTGCACCTGTGATTTTAGCATTTTCAAGTACAGTATTAACGAAATCCTTTGCTGTTGCTTTAAGTGCATCCACTTTCTTTGTTCTGCCACCAAGAGTCTCGTCCATTGAACCAGACTGGTCTACTACAAGAACGATATCAAGAGGTACTGACTTGGAAACAGTTGATTTAACAACGAGAGCATCAGCCCAGGCTCTGAACTTAAAGAGTACATCGTCTTTGTCTGTATAGTGGATAGCATCGGATTCGGTTTCGATTTCAGATGCATCTTCACTCTTGATAAGTGTGTAAATCGCATTGATTGTGATATCAGCATCAGCGAGAGTATATTCTTCCCACTCGCCCATATATCTGTCTTTTGCAGGTACCTTGGGTTCTGTAATTGATGTTGTACCCTTGGGGAAGTCTACAGTTGCGACAACTTCGCCATCTGCAACGAATGTAGCTGTAAATACATCGTTTTCGAGTTTAGGTGTGATTCTTTCATCATAGCCGTCACAGTATGCACAGTCACGTCTTTCGATACCGTCCTGCTCAAATGTTGCAGGCTGATATGTGTACCAGTCGAGGTAGGTGTGGCCAATGGACTCAAAGTTAAGAAGTCTCTTTGTAGCGAATGTATGACCGAGTGAACCACAGTAAGCACGGATTGTGCAGTCTTTAGCGAATGTAGGAGCATCTGTGCTTGTGTATTCGCAGTAACGGTTAAGGATGGTGAAGGTTTTAAGTTTGGACCAGTTAGCATGGTCGAATGACTGGACAGTTTCAGGGAAGGTGAGCTCGGTGAAACCGCAGGAAGCAAACATAGAGTTGTTAATTTTTGTTATTGCTTTGGGAATGTTGATGCACGAAATATTATTGCTATAACCAAAAGCCGTAGATTCTAATCTTTCCAATGAATCTGGCAATATGATATTAGTCAACGCATCGCAGTCTGAAATCGCACTATTCTTTATTGTTTTTAATGTATTTGGAAAAATTATTTCAGTTAATTTTGAACATTGATAAAATGCATAACTGCCAATCGTTTCAACACCTTCACCCATAGTAACCTTAACAAGGTTTGAGCACTGATTGAAACAATAGTCAGATATATTAGTTATGCCATCACTAATGATAACCTCTTTGATACGAAGGTCATAGTTGAAAGACTCAGGAACAATCTTACCTGTACCTGTAACAGTAAGCACACCCTCATCGGAAAGCTCCCAGTAAATGTTCTTGGTGTCACCCTCGGCAGGGTCCCCACAGTAGCCACTTGTAAGATAACCACCACTGACAGATGCAGCCTCTGCCTTAAACTCAGGCCACTCAAAGCCTACAAAACCGGCAAGAGGTGCCGATGAGATAAGCATGAGCACTGTCAACATAATGGCAAGTGATTTTTTTAATGTTTTCATAATAATCATCCTTTCAGATAAATTTACAATAATTGCCAAATATCATTATACTCCTTTAATTCGTTAAAATCAATTGGTCATTATGACGAATTGTATGCTTGGTTTTGTTGAAATTGCAATCCTAAGACTGTATCTCACATATAAGAACTCCATCCTCATACCAAGGGCGGATTCCTTTTTCATTTACAATTTTTATCAAACGTAGGGTTGAATGCATAGAAGTTCTTACTATTTATCTTATCGGTTGCAATTCTGAGTCCCTCGCCGAAACGCTGGTAGTGTGCAACCTCTCTTGCACGAAGGAACTTGATAACATCTCGCACATCGGGGTCATCAACAAGACGAAGAATGTTGTCGTAAGTTGTTCTTGCCTTTTGTTCGGCTGCCATGTTTTCGTGAAGGTCGGTGATTACATCGCCCTTTGACTGCAGGTACGCTGCTGTAAAGGGTACACCTGCTGCTGAAGCTGGGTACACACCTGTTGTGTGGTCAACAAAGTAGGCATCGAAACCGCCCTTTTTGATATCTTCAATTGAAAGGTTTCTTGTCAACTGATAAACGAGGGTACCGATCATTTCGAGGTGGCTCAATTCTTCCACACCTATAGAAGTTTTAAAATGGGCATCTTGTCTGGCTTCAGTACAGAAAAATGCACCTCCGAAGAGGTGCATTAAATTTTAATAGTGATTTACTCCGCAATACCCGATGTGATATTGCAAGCAAGAATTATCTTTTTTATTTTTTAACCCCAACATACGCCGTGACCGTCTTTGTGGG
>JAZQZO010000213.1:0-6855 GCA_045634065.1 Acutalibacteraceae bacterium | reverse complement strand
ATTGACGGTGTTGAGGTGAACTCGTCTCTCCAGTTGCCTCTGACAAAGCTATGAGCAAAATGGAAGTAACCTACATTTTCTGTGTGATTAATTGAAACAATATCACCGATTTTACCGCTTGAGATTATCTCTTTAATCTTGCTGTAATAGTTAGAGTAACGAAGCACGTGGCAGATTATAAGCAGTGCACCTTTTTCCCGGGCAATATCACGAAGCTCTTTATATTCAGCCTCAACACCGCTGACAGGCTTTTCAAGAAGGATATATTTATAGCCCGTGAGAAGTGCGTTTTTTGTTATCTCGTAGTGGCTCGCATCCTGAGTTGAGATAATGAGAGCATCTGAGATTACACCCTGAGCAAAAAAGTCCTCAGTTGAAATAAACTGTTTATCCTTCGGTATACCGAACTTGGGTGATACATCATCAAGAGCCTGCTGACTTATATCACAAAGAGCTACAATCTTCGCTTTGGAAAAATGCATTGATTTGATAAATCCCATATACTCCGTGCCTCTGTTACCGAGGCCGATAACTGAAATGGTTTTCATAAATTTCTCCTTTTTCTTTGTGCGCTGTAATTTTCTTCCACTCTATTATATATTCTTTTTTCTTTATAATCAAGTGATAATATTATTAAGCATCAAAAAAAGCTATAAGTTTTTCATATTCTTCATCTGTAATATGAAGCATTGAGCCGTGACGGGATCTTAAATGGTTGAGACTGAACCTGCTTTCATCAACCTTAGTGAAATGTATAAGGTCTGTGCTTTCCTGCATAAAATAACCGCCCTTTTTAAATTGGTCAGCTATCATCACATATTTATCACCGCCGAGAACTTTATACATACAGTTGCCCTCAAGAGCAGTATCAGCAACGGATATTTTATTGTCGTCAGGCTCGAAGTATGGTCCTGACACCTTATCGGCAACGGCATAGCATATTGCCTCTTTCTCACCGTCAGCCTGAAAAAGATAGAACTTTCCGTCTTTTTCTATAATATCAGCATCAATGGCGCACATTCCGCTTTTGGGTCTGAATAACACTCTCGGTTCTGTTGTGAGGCTGTAAAAATCTCTCGTGTAAGCGTACCATATGATGGTATCAAGGTCATCATCACAGTTGTTGTGAGTCCAGTAGATCATATACTCCCCTTTTTCTTTGTCAAATATAACTTCGGGAGCCCAGACACGGTTTGCATTTTTTGTTGACTCAAATTCAGTAAAGTCGATGATTCTCTCGTTTTTCCACTCTGTCAGATTGTCGCTGTCCCAGACAACCATTGAGTTGTTGTTTGCCCAGCCCTCATCGCTCATCATATCAGTTGCAATAATATGAAACAAACCCTCTTCATCACGGAAAATATAAGGGTCACGGCAACACTTTTTGCCAAGAGTCTGCAATATTACAGGCTCATTGCCATTGAGAGCCTTGAAATTATATCCATCGGCAGACACTGCAAAATGCACTCTCTCCTCTTGAGGTGCGTTGCCGACAAAATAGCAGAAAAGATATTTATTCATAAATTCACCTCAGACCTGTCGGTACTAAAAAATTATATTTACATTTTACACTAAAGTGACTTAACAGTCAACAAAATAACACTCCCGATACCGAAGTACCGGGAGCAAATTAACATATTGATTACATAAGGCTGAGATAAAGCTCTTTGATTTCTTCAACACTTGTGTCTCTGGGGTTACCGGGACGGCAAGCATCGTCAAATGCTGACTGTGAAAGGAAGTCGATATCTTCAGCTTTTACAATCTCCTTGAGGTCGGCAGGGATACCAACATCAACTGAAAGCTGCTTAACAGCATCAACTGCAGCCTTTCTTGCATCTTCAAGGCTCATAGCGTCAACATCAGCTACGCCCATAGCTTTAGCGATTTCTCTGTATTTTTCACCTGTACCAGGAGCATTGTATTCCATAAGTGCAGGAAGAATGATAGCGTTAGCTACACCGTGAGGTGTATCATAAAGAGCACCAAGAGGATGTGCCATTGAGTGCACGATACCAAGACCGACATTTGAGAAGCCCATACCTGCGATGTACTGGCCGAGAGCCATACCTTCTCTGCCTTCTGCTGTGTTATCTACTGCACCGCGAAGACTCTTTGCGATGATTTCGATAGCCTTGATGTGGAACATATCGCTCATTTCCCAAGCACCCTTGGTGATGTAGCCTTCGATAGCGTGGGTAAGTGCGTCCATACCTGTAGCAGCGGTGAGACCCTTGGGCATTGAAGCCATCATATCGGGGTCAACAACAGCAACAACGGGGATATCGTGAACGTCAACGCAAACCATCTTTCTGTTGTTTTCAGCGTCAGTGATAACATAGTTGATAGTTACTTCTGCTGCTGTACCTGCTGTGGTGGGTACTGCGATGATCGGTGTGCACTTATTCTTAGTGGGTGCTACGCCCTCAAGTGAGCGAACATCTGCAAATTCGGGGTTTTCAATGATGATACCGATTGCTTTTGCAGTATCCATTGATGAACCGCCACCGATAGCTACGATGCAGTCAGCGCCACTTGCCTTGAATGCTTCAACACCTGTCTGAACGTTTTCGATTGTGGGGTTGGGCTTGATGTTTGAGTAGATATCATATGCGATTTCTGCTGCATCAAGAATGTCTGTTACTTTCTTAGTAACACCGAATTTGATAAGATCAGGGTCGGAGCAGACGAAAGCCTTTTTGAAAGCTCTTGCCTTGATTTCTGTTGCAATTTCAGCGATTGCTCCTTTGCCGTGATATGAGGTTTCATTAAGTACAAATCTGTTTGCCATAATAATTCTCCTTTTGTTTTGTTGAGTATTACTCCCCTATATTTTACACCAAGTCACCGTCAAGGTCAACAGTTTTGCATTTATTTCCATAAAAAACTCCTCTCCGAAACAGACGGAAAGGAGTGTGTATTATAATTTTATAATATTGCAATAGCGTCACTGATAGTCTTTTCAAGTGCCTCTTTGCCGTACTTGTCGACCTCTGCCTTATTCTTTTCACCGTGAGTCAGACAGCCTGCTCCGCCGATACAACCTCCGACACAAGCCATACCTTCGATAAAGTTGGCATCAAGAACATTCTTGCTCTTTTTAAGAAGAGCCGTTCTGCACTCATCAATGCCGTCGCAAGCAACAGCCTTAAGGTCAAAGTCGATTTTCTGTTCAATAAGCCCCTGCTTCACAGCGTCACTGAGACCGCCTGAGCGTGCGAAGATTCTGCCGAAATATGAAGCGTTGTCCAGAACATCTTCACCGAGGGTTGTAATGTCGATATTACGGCTGTCGTAAAGTGCCTGAAGCTCTTCAAATGTCAGAACTGCGTCAACATAAGGTTTAACGGTATCAAGCTGAGCTTCGGCCTTTTTAGCAGTACACGGGCCGATGAAGACAATTTTTGCAGTCTTGTCGGTTTCTTTGATGTACTTGGCGAGAGTAGCCATAGGTGAAAGGTTATGAGATACCAGGGGAAGAAGTTGCGGAAATGCTGATTTGACATAAGAGACAAAAGCAGGACAGCAGGAGCTTGTAAGAAAGCCTTTTTCGCTGAGCTCTTTTGATTCAGCGTGAGCTACCATATCTGCACCCAGGGCCGCTTCAACAACAGTGAAGAAGCCGAGTTCTTTAAGACCCGATATAACCTGACCCAGCTTTGCATAGGTAAACTGACTTGAAATTGAGGGAGCCACCATAGCATAGACCTTGTATTTCTTGTTGTTTTCACTCTTTCTGATAAGGTCGATAACATTGAGGATAAATGATTTGTCAGTTATCGCACCGAAGGGACACTGATAAACACAAGCACCGCATTGAATACACTTCTCGTTGTCGATGGAAGCTGCATTATCTTCGTTTATGGATATAGCTTTGACCTTGCAGGAAATCTGGCAGGGTCTTTTTCTGTTGACAATTGCAGCAAAAGGACAAACCTTTGCACACATACCGCACTCGACACACTTGCTCTTATCAATATGCGCTACGTGGTTATGGTCAAATGAGATCGCGCCTTTTTTGCAGACGTCTTCACATCTGTGAGCAAGACAGCCACGGCAGGAATTTGTGACCTCATAGCCTGCAGCAGGACACTCGTCACAGGCAATATCAATAACCTGAATGATATTGTCGTTATGGTTGTTGCCGCCCATTGCCATTTTCACACGCTCGGAAAGAATAGCTCTTTCTTTGTAGACACAGCATCTCATTGTGGGAATTTTACCCGGTACAATAGTCTTCGGAATATTGAAAATGTTCTGCAGAAGTGTGTCATTCCAGGCAAGACTTGCGACCTCGCGCAGTACCTTATATTTTAAATATTGAACTTTTGTATCAAATTTTCTCATTTATATCACCTTAGAAATAACTTACCTTTATTCGCTTGCCCATTTTCTTAAGACACTCGGAAAGTTCAGTTACGAGATTCATCTTAATGCTGAAATTAATAGGCAGGTCGGGATTCTGGTGAGCAGGGTTAATTGCCCTTCCCACATAGAAATTGATATCCGTAGCCTCTTCAAAGAGAAGTCGGCTGATAAGAGATGCACCGTCTTTCTTAAAGCTCCAATGCTCATAATGTTCGTTGTCTCCGAGATAGTCCTTGGCGTACTCTAAAACCTTGTTGACAGTGATAACGCCCTCAGTTACAAGGTCCACGCCGTCGATTTCAGCTATTGGAGGCACGTCACTCTTTTCGAAATTGAGTGTGGGTCTTAATTCCTTGCCGAGATATTTTGCGGCAATTGAAGATGTTGTTCCGCCACAGATGATGTGCTTGCCCTCTTTTGAGAAGAAAAGTGACATCATTCTGTCAGCATCATCTCGGTCTGACGGTGGACCGAAGAGCATATTCATCGGCTCTCTTTTTCGGATTCTCACAACACAGGCCGTTGCATCGTCGCCGGGCTTAAAGCCATAGAGCTTGTTACACTCGTCAACGAGCATAGTCGAGATAGTCTTTGCTGTGTACCCTGCCGGTGCGATAGTTTCGATAAAATCAATGATCTCTTCACGCTTCCAGCCGAAGTTATACATAAGACCGATACCCGCGTGGGGGCAACCGTCACTCATAGCGATGAAAATATCGTTTTCCTGAAGTTTGACAATGGATTTAAAAATCTTTTTGCCGCCTATGTTCATTTCGGTTTTCGGGTAATCATAATTAACATCATCACGGATAATAATAACGTGAGGGTTATCATACTGTATAATCTCTGCGGTTTCGTTGTTTTTCAGATGTATTATGGTGAAGGTTGAATATGCTACTCCCCTGACAGAGCAGACGGGAAGAGTTGCCGCAATAGTTGAAACACACTCCTCAATGGGCAGACCCTCAGCCATCATAGTTGAAATAATCTTGGAGGTCAGAGTTGAGAGAATACTAGCCTTAACACCGCTTCCGAGACCATCGGCAAGTACAATAACGGTAGAATTTTCATTCTCTTCAACAACGTCAACGTGGTCACCGCATAATTCTTCACCGAAGTGATTTATACTTTTATATCCGATGTCTGCACATAAATCATTCATCAGTTATCGACTCCTTAAGTTTTGCAAGGGCTATCTTGGTTTCAGCTGCAGTTTCGCCTAAAAGTGAAGCGATTTCCTGAACAATTCGCATCTGCTTATCAACAACCTTATCGGCAACTTCGATAGTCTTGCGACTGATGTTTTCTTTTCTTTCGCGCTCATATTCTTCATCTGTAACATCACGCATAATACCAACAAGAAGTCTCGTATCCCTGTCGTAAACTACAGTCTGTTCAACATAGCGCTTATATTCTGCGAGGTAAACTCTCTGATCTCTGACGTCTCTGCCACTTGTGAGAACATTCATAAACACGGTCGGGTCGAGAATTCTGATAACCTGATCACCGAGAACGTCAGATGCACTGCGGATATTCATAATCTTTCTGGCAGCTTCGTTTATCTGCTGAACCTCCAGGTTTTCGTTGAGTACGATAAGACCGTTGGGGGTGTTTTTAACAATTGTGTCTGAGAAGCTCTCAGCTTTATCTTTAAGGAAAGGCAGACACATTGAAATTTCAGCCTTGCCCTGACAGATAGCAATTGCCTTTTCACGGCAGGTGTTATAACCGCAAGAACCGCAGTTAAGCTCGTCTGAGGACTTGAATTTGCCCATCTGACGAAGTGCGCTGTTGATTTCTGTCTCAGATGGCATCGGAAGCTGAGGCTCAATATATGAAAGATGCTTTTTCAGCTCAACAGACTTGGGCTGAGTTACAACAAAATCTTTGTCGCCTGCATAAGTTGCAACCTCTATGTAGTCTTTGATATTTGAATCGTGATGATATTTTTCAATAACAGGTCCGCCAACACAGCTACCTGTACAGGAGGACATCTCGATAAAGCAGTTATGAATCTTGCCTTTTTCGATATCCTTAAGAACAGCAATACAAGTCTCCACACCGTCAATTGCAACATAGGTGAACTTGCTGTTCTCTTTCATAGTCTTCAGCACACCGCCTGTTGTGGGGAAGAAACGCGCACGGCTGTATTCGTCGCTGTCGCTTTCATTCTCAAGTTCGATTTTCTCCTCTTTCATCCATTCAGAGAGCTCTTCAAATGTCAGCACAGCGTCAACGATACCCTTATAATAATCGGCCTCGTCTTTCTTTGCAACGCAAGGGCCTACAAAAACTGTCTTAGCTCCCGGGTATCTCTTCTTAATATCAATACAGTGAGCCTGCATAGGTGACATAACATCTGCCAGATATTCAAGACAAGCGGGGAAATGCTTTTGTATGAGAAGATTAATAGAATGACAGCAGGAAGAAATTACAACATCTCTATCCTCTTCCTCAAGCATAAGTCGGATCGTAGCCATGTCGTTC
>JAZQZO010000212.1:0-2659 GCA_045634065.1 Acutalibacteraceae bacterium | reverse complement strand
CCTCTTTCGTCAAGATCCTTGAGAGCATCACCGACATTGGGAATGTCGTTTGTGATTTCTTCGGGTCCGAGCTTGGTATCTCTTGCTTCGAGTTCGTATTTTTCAATATGGATTGATGTATAAACGTCTTCGCGTACGAGTCTTTCGTTGATGAGAACGGCGTCCTCGTAGTTATAACCTTCCCAGGTCATAAAGCCGATAAGAGCATTCTTACCGAGAGAGATTTCACCGTGGTCTGTTGCAGGACCGTCAGCGATAACCTGATCTTTTTCGATTCTTTCACCGAGTGAAACTACAGGCTTCTGGTTGATACAAGTGCCCTGGTTTGAACGCATAAACTTAATAAGGTTATAAGTGTCAACTCTGCCTTCGTCTGTCATAACTTCAACTTTGTCAGCACTTACATATGTTACTGTACCGGCTGCGTTAGCAAGTACGCAAACGCCTGAGTCTGTAGCTGCCTTGTATTCCATACCTGTACCAACGCGGGGTGAGTCACAGGTGAGAAGGGGTACTGCCTGACGCTGCATGTTCGCACCCATAAGAGCTCGGTTAGCGTCGTCGTTTTCAAGGAAGGGAATAAGTGAAGTAGCAACTGAAACTACCATCTTAGGTGAAACGTCCATATAATCGGCTCTTGCGGGGTCGATTTCAAGGAATTCGTCACGGTGACGAGCGTTAACCTTTTTTCTGACGAATTTATTTTCTTCGTCGAGCTTTTCGTTAGCCTGTACTACTGTGAATTCGTCTTCCACGTCTGCTGTCATATATTCGTATGTTTCAAGAACTACGCCTGTTTCCTTATCAATAGGACGGAAGGGAGCTTCAATGAAACCGTATTCATTGATTCTTGCGAATGTAGCAAGATAAGAGATAAGACCGATGTTGGGACCTTCAGGAGTCTCAATAGGACACATTCGGCCGTAGTGTGAGTAGTGTACGTCTCGAACTTCGAAACCTGCACGGTCACGTGAAAGACCGCCGGGGCCGAGAGCTGAAAGTCTTCTCTTATGAGTAAGCTCTGCAAGAGGGTTGTTCTGATCCATAAACTGTGAAAGAGGTGATGAACCGAAGAACTCTCTTACACCTGCAATAACGGGTCTTGTGTTAATAAGAGCCTGAGGAGTAACCTTTGCACTCTCCTGGGTCTGGAGCGTCATTCTTTCCTTGATAACTCTTTCCATTCTTGAGAAGCCTACGCGGAACTGATTCTGAAGGAGCTCGCCTACGCTTCTGATACGGCGGTTGCCGAGGTGGTCGATATCGTCAGCATTACCAACACCGCAAGCAAGACAGTTGAGGTAGTTGATTGATGAAAGGATATCGTCAACGATAATTGTTTTGGGGATAAGCTCGTCAGCCTTGCTTTCAAGATATGCAAGACCTTCTTCCTTGCTCATATCAGCAAGCTCAGTCATAACTTCCATAAGTACTGTGTATCTTACGTGTTCGTTAATGCCGATTTCAAGAAGTTCTTCCTTACTATAGCCGAGTGAAGCAAGGTAAGGAACAGAGTCAACCATATGGTTTGAAATAACCTTAACGGGTTCTTCTCTACCTTCAACGCTTACATAAGCAATCTTAGCACCTGCCTGCTCAACTTCGAGAGCTCTCTGCTTTGTCATAAATTCGCCTTCTTCAGCGATAATTTCGCCTGTGAGGTCATTTACAACAGGTGCTGCAAGTTTAAAGCCACGGATTCTGTCAGAAATCGCAAGCTTCTTATTATATTTATAACGACCTACTCTTGAAAGATCGTATCTTCTCTCGTCGAAGAACATACCCTCGATATGAGTCTGTGCGCTTGAAAGCGTGGGAGGCTCACCGGGACGAAGCTTCTTGTAAATTTCAATAAGAGCTTCTTCAGCGTTCTTTGTGTTATCCTTTTCGAGAGTTGCTTCGATTCTGTCGTCAGCACCGAAGAATTCACGGATATCTGCATTTGTTGAGCAGCCGAGAATACGAATAAGAGTAGTGATGGGGATTTTTCTGTTTTTATCAATTCTTACATACAAAAGATCGTTCTGATCTGTTTCATATTCAAGCCAGGCACCACGGCCGGGGATAATTGTTGAAGTATAAAGTTTCTTACCGGTAACATTGTGTGTCATACCGAAGTATACACCGGGTGAACGAACGAGCTGTGATACGATAGATCTTTGAGCACCGTTGATGATGAATGTACCGCTGTCTGTCATAAGGGGGAATTCACCCATATAGACTTCACTGTCTTTAACTTCGCCTGTTTCTTTATTATAAAGGCGTGCAGTCAGTCTCATAGGAGCTGCGTATGTTGCATCTCTCTCCTTACATTCCTTAACGCTGTACTTTGGCTTGTCGTCCATACGGTAGTCAACAAAAGTAAGAACTAAGTTGCCACTGTAGTCGGTAATTTCAGCCATGTCCTTAAGTGCTTCCTTAAGACCCTTTTCCAGGAACCACTTATAAGAATCCTTTTGTACCTGAATGAGATTACGCATCTGCATTACTTCTTGAATCTTGCCGTAGCTTTTTCTCGTTTGGGTACCAACCTTGACATCGGTCGTTTTAACCATTGGCTTATCACTCCATATCTTTTTTATTTGATAACTGCTGACACAGTTTTTTTTGAAAATGTATTGACATTTTTCCGATAAAGTGTTAATATGCTTTTAGTGAG
>JAZQZO010000211.1:0-6565 GCA_045634065.1 Acutalibacteraceae bacterium | reverse complement strand
CTTGTTAAACCAATTCTTGATACATCTCACGAATTGGCATCACCTAGCCCACAACCATCACGTTGGGCTCACGATATTATTTGTCCTGAAATGACAAAGGAACAGATTCACGAAATTATTGAAGCTTTTGCTAAAACCGCTAAACTCTGTAAAGATGCAGGTGTTGACGGTGTTGAAGTTCACGCTGTTCACGAAGGTTATCTTCTTGACCAGTTTGCAATCGAATTCTTCAACAAACGTACTGATGAGTACGGCGGCAGTTTCGAAAACCGTTATCGTTTTGCTGCTGAAGTTGTTAAGGCTATTAAAGATTCCTGCGGTAGTGACTTCCCCGTTTCACTTCGTTATTCAGTTGAGTCAAAGATGAAAGGCTTCCGTGAAGGCGCAATGCCTGGCGAAGACTATGTAGAAGTTGGCCGTAATATGGCTGAATCCGAAAAGGCTGCTAAGTATCTTCAGGATGCAGGTTACGATATGCTCAACGCTGACAACGGTACATATGACTCTTGGTACTGGGCTCATCCTCCTATGTATATGCCTCAGAACTGCAACCTTGAAGATGTTGCACACATGAAGAAGTTTGTTGATATCCCCGTTGTTTGTGCAGGCCGTATGGAACCCGATGTTGGTGCTGAAGCTATCTCAGACGGCAAAATCGACGCTGTCGGTATAGCTCGTCAGTTCCTTGCTGACCCCGAATGGATCACAAAACTTATAGAAAACCGTCTCGAAGACATCAAGCCTTGTATCTGCTGTCACAGCGGTTGCTTCAACTTCTCATCAACTAAGGGTCACTATAATACTCAGGACCTCACAGACACAATGGGTCTTGCTCGTTGTGCTATCAATCCCCCTACAATGCAGAGCAAGAAATACAAGATTGTACCTGCTAAGAAACAGAAGAAAATCGCTGTTGTCGGCGGCGGTATCGGCGGTATGGGAGCTGCTATTCTTCTCGCAAAACGCGGTCATAAGGTTACTCTTTACGAGAAGAGTGATAAGCTCGGTGGTGTGTTTATCGCTGCTGCAGCTCCCTCATTCAAAGAAAAAGACAGAGATCTTATCGCTTGGTACATCCGCGAGGTATCAAAACTTCCCATCGAAGTTAAGATGAACACTGCAGTTACAGATATGAGCGCTCTCGGTGCTGATGAAGTTATCATTGCAACAGGTTCAACAGCTAAGAGAATTCCTGTTAAGGGTGCAGACACAGCTATCGAAGCTGTTGACTATCTCCTTGGCAAGAAAGAAGTCGGCGAAAATGTTGTTATCATCGGCGGGGGTCTTACCGGTTGTGAAATCGCATATGATCTCTTCCTTCAGGGTAAGAAACCTGTTATCGTTGAAATGCAGGATGATCTTATCACAACAAAGGGTATCTGCCTTGCAAACACATCATTCCTTCGTGACTGCTTCAAGACCAACCAAGTACCCGTATATCTCGAAACCGGTCTTAAAGAAATTGTTGACGGTGGCGTTATCGTCAAGGATAAAGACGGCAAAGAATTCAAGATTGATGCTGACAACGTAATTATGTCAGTCGGTTATAATCCTGCTCCCCTGGCACCAAAAGCTAAGCACGTTCACGTTATTGGCGATGCTAAGGCTGTCGGTAACCTCAGAACTGTTATCTGGGGCGCTTGGGATATAGCTATGAAACTGTAAGGAGGAAAATACAAATGCAACTTACTAAAGAACAACAGGCCATATTAAACGGCGAGCAGGGCGAAGTCCTTGCAAAAGTTATGGAAACTCTCATTAAGTACGGTGAAGTTTTCGGCGCAGAAAAAATGGTACCTGTAACAGGTAAACACAATCACCTTGTTACTTCATTCGGTCTTAAGGCTCTCGGCCCCGTATACGACCTTATGGAAAAGCTTATATCAACTGGCAACCTTTCAAAACAGACTTTTTCTGTTGACCCCCGTCCTGTTGACAAGAACGTACCTGCAAACTTCCTGCAGAATTTCATCTTCAATAACTTTATGTATTCACGTCAGGATTTCTATGAGAAGCAACTGAATAAGCTCGGTCTTATGGAAAAAGATGCTTTCACCTGCGCTTGCTATCTTGATGAAGTGGGCAACAGACCTCAGAGGGGCGATGTTCTCTCCTGGGCTGAATCTTCAGCTGTTGTTTTTGCCAACTCTGTTTTAGGCGCTCGCTGCAACCGCAACTCAGGTATTATGGACATTATGGGTTCTGTTGTAGGTTATGTACCTTACTTTGGTCTTCTTACAGACGAAGGTAGAAAAGCTACCTGGATTATCGAAATCAAGACAACCAAGAAACCTGAAGCTCAGCTTTTAGGTTCAGCTATCGGTATGAAGGTTATGGAAGATGTTCCTTATATCGTTGGCCTTGACAAGTGGCTTGGTAGCGAACTCGATGATGCAGCTTGCACATATCTTAAAGATTTCGGCGCTGCCACAGCATCAAACGGTGCAGTTGGTCTCTATCACATAGAAAACCTCACACCCGAAGCTGTTGAATACGGCAAGGACATCATAGCTGAAAATGCTAAGACATATGTTATTGACGACGCTGAACTTGAAAAGGTTTACAAAAACTACCCCATCGTTTGGAAAAATCCTGACGCTAAACCTAAGCTTTGCTTTATGGGTTGTCCTCATATGTCACTTGAACAGCTTAAGAGCTGGACCGACAAAGTTGAAGCAGGTCTTAAAGAGTCAGGTAATAAAAAAGTTGTAATTCCTACAGTATTCACAGCTGCTCCCGCAGTACTTAAGGAATTTGAAAAAACACCCTATGCCGCAAGACTCAAGGCTACAGGCGTTATTACATCATACATCTGTCCTCTTATGTATATGAACAATCCCCTTTCAGGTAAGATGCCCGTAATCACATCAAGTAATAAGCTTCGCACATATACAACTGCAAGATATTACACTGACGATGAAATCTTAGTTCAGATCACAAAAGGAGGCAAATAATTATGAGAGAATTCAAAGGACGTGTTATTGCTAAAGGTACAACAACAGCTGAAGCTGTTGTATCACACGAAGGTTTAAACACTCTTGCTTCTTTCCAGAAAGCGCTTCAGTTTGGTGATAAGAATGCAACTTGTGGAGACCAGAATAATAAAGATCTCCTTGGCAAGCAGATGGCAGGTAAAGCTCTTTGTCTGCCTCAAACAATCGGTTCAACTACAGGTGGTCTCGTACTCTACTGTGCTTGTTCTATGGGTCGTCAGCCTGCTTGTATGCTTTCTCAAAGCCTATAGATTCACTCGCTGCTGCAGGTGCAGTTCTTGCAGATGTTTGGCTTGATGATATATCAATGCCTGTAATCGATAAACTTGGCGACGAATTCCTTGATTATGTAAAAGACGGAATGAAGATAACAGTTAAAGAAGATGGAACTGTCATTGTAAACTAATTAACTATACCTTGGTCACTGTGGAGCTGCAGCTCTGCGGTGACCTTTTCCTTTTTCTTTGCCGTTCTGATTGTACTTAATACAAGATTTATGTTTTGCTCTGTTCCGGTTTTGTATGCAACAATACTATTATCATACAAATCTCTGATTATCGAAAGAAAAAGTGTTCCTTGCTGTGTTTTGATGTATGATATATCTGTTGCCCATTTTTGGTTTGGTCTGTCAGCTTTAAAATCCCTATTAAGTAAATTCGGATAACGATGAAGAGAATCACCATAATTACGATATTTCCTTCTTCTTACGGCTGATAACAGATTGTACTTTTGCATAACTCTTAATATTGTCTTGGAATTGTGATATATTCCATTCTTTTCGAGCCATATGTGTACTCTTCTATATCCGTATGTTTTACCACACTTATCCTGACACTCTTTTATCTTTTCGGCTAATGGTAAATCTTTTGCAGGCATATTCATTCTTTTTGCATAGTCATAGTAACCGCTTCTTGATACATCGAAGAACCGGCACATTTCACTTATTGAATACTTGTCCTTATGACGGTAGATAACCATAAACTTTACACTAGTTCTCACTTCCTTTCTGTGAGCGAGAGAAAACCCGCATCAATTCATTTTGCATTTCCAATGATTTAATTTTCGCTTCTTTACGAGCAAGGACATACCAGAGTTCTGCTTACCTATCTTCTTCATTAACAACATAATCTTTAGGCGGTCTACCTCTTTTCTTTAATGCTTTTCCTGATATTACACTCCTTTGATTTTCATTATATCTACTGATAAAATTGTGTATTTGATCTTTGCTGAAACCCAATTTGTTCTCGATTTCTCTTTTCGTAAATTTAATTCCAATATTTCTTTTTTACATTCTTATATATGTCTGTAGTTTCTGGGCATAAAAATTCCTCCTATGATAGTTTAATACTACCATAGGAGGGTTCTTTTTTTCTATTATCCGTTTTTACTAGACTCGTTCAAAATCTCGGAGGTTTTTGTAATACCGAGGGTTGACTCCACACATAAATGCACCAAACCAGAGAGCGTAATCCGCCTTGCGTCTTAACACTCCCTGGTACTAATCAAATTTTATTCCGTTGATGTGCGTTTACACAAATTTGAAGAGGAGTTCTTATTCATAACATTTTCTTAAGATAGTGGCCTGTGTATGATTTTTCATTATTTGCAACCTCTTCGGGGGTACCCTGAGCAACTACAAGTCCGCCACCGTCACCGCCTTCAGGTCCAAGATCAATGATATGATCAGCAGACTTAATAACATCGAGATTGTGCTCAATAACAACAACACTGTTACCGTTATCAACTAATGTCTGAAGCACATTGATAAGTCTGTGCACATCCGCAGTATGAAGTCCTGTTGTCGGTTCGTCAAGAATGTAAATAGTTTTGCCTGTTGCTCTCTTTGAAAGTTCGGTTGAAAGTTTAACTCGCTGAGCTTCACCGCCGGAAAGAGTGGTAGCCGGCTGACCGATTTTAACATATCCGAGACCAACATCATAAAGAGTTTTTAACTTCTTATATATTTTAGGTATATTTGCAAAGAAATTCATACCCTCTTCAACAGTCATCTCGAGGACATCGTAAATAGACTTACCCTTATATTTAACCGAAAGCGTTTCACTGTTGTATCTCATACCCTTACACACTTCGCAGGGAACATAAATATCAGCAAGAAAGTGCATTTCAATTTTTACGATACCGTCACCTTCACACGCCTCACAGCGACCGCCTTTTACATTGAATGAAAACCTGCTTGAAGAAAAACCTTTAGCCTTGGCGTCAGTTGTCATTGCAAACAAGTCTCTTATATCATTGAACACTCCCGTATATGTTGCAGGGTTGGATCTCGGCGTTCTGCCAATGGGTGACTGATCAATATCAATCACTTTATCAAGATTTTCAAGACCTTGCATTTTTCTGAATTTACCCGGAATTTTCTTCGAACCGTTCAATTCATTACTTAAGTATTTAAAGAGTACCTCGTTAATAAGAGATGATTTACCGGAACCTGAAACACCGGTGATACAAACAAGTTCACCGAGCGGTATTTCTATATCGATGTTTTTAAGGTTGTTCTCCGATGCTCCGAAAATCTTGATGCTGTTGCCGTTACCTTTTCGTCTGACTTCGGGAACGAGAATTTTTTTCTTGCCTGAAAGGTACTGACCGGTAATGGAGTTATCGCAATTTTTAATTTCATCAACATTACCGCAGCAAACTATTTTACCTCCGTGAATACCGGCACCGGGTCCCACGTCAACAATATAATCTGCTTCAAGCATAGTGTCCTCGTCGTGTTCTACAACAATCAAGGTGTTACCGATATCACGAAGATGCTTGAGAGTATTGATAAGCTTCTCGTTGTCACGCTGATGTAGCCCGATACTAGGCTCGTCGAGAATATAAAGCACACCTACAAGAGAGGATCCAATCTGAGTTGCAAGACGTATGCGCTGACTCTCTCCGCCTGAAAGCGAGCCTGACTGTCGGGTAAGCGTCAGATAATTAAGGCCAACACTTTCCAGGAAAGTAAGTCGTTCAACTATCTCTTTGAGTATTGTTCCTGCGATTATATTTTCTCTTTCGCTGAGTTTCTCAGGCAATGTCTTAGCAAATTCAAGAGCTTCACTTATAGAAAGAGAACATACCTCGTGAATGTTTTTGTCGCAAATAGTTACACTGAGAGCTTCTTTTGAAAGCCGCGCACCACCACATTCCTTACATTCATTGGTCGTCATCATAGTTTCGATTTCACGGCGCATTGCATCCGAAGTTGATTCGTTATAACGTCGTTGAAGATTATTGATAATACCTTCAAAAGCAGCATAATAAGTACCGCTGCCGTAACTTGAAGTTCTTTCCATTTTCATTTTTTCGCCCTTAGTACCGTATAGTAAGGCGTCAAGAGCTTCATCAGAAAAATCTTCAACAGGTGTATCAAGGGTGAAACCGTATTTTTCGCCAAGGGCTTCATAATACATTACAGCAAAGCTCGAGCCTTCTTTCGCAGACCAACCCGATGCCTGAATTGCACCTTTATTTATGCTTAACTTTCTGTCAGGAATAACCATTGAAGGTGATATTTCCATAAAGACGCCAAGGCCAGAACACTTTTTGCACGAACCAAATGG
>JAZQZO010000210.1:0-3129 GCA_045634065.1 Acutalibacteraceae bacterium | reverse complement strand
TGAACGAAAACTCATTCAAGCTCCCCTATTTTCACACTTCAACTGAGTCGCTTACAGTAAAAATAAAAAATGGCGAGTCTCCCGTTTTGCCTCAGACTGTCAAGGCTTATTACAATGACGGTGGCGAAGCTGATATTAAAGTTAAGTGGGACTCAAAAAATTTTGATACTGCTATTGACGGCGGGTATAAACTTTCCGGCACCCTTATTTCCGACGCGTACCCTAACCCTTTTATTATGGAAAGAGCTGACCCTTATGTTATAAAACACGGTGGCAAATATTATTTCACTGCCTCCTACCCTGCTTTCGGCAGCGTTGAAAAGGGTTATGACCGCATTATTCTACGCGAGTCTGAAACTCTTCTCGGTCTAGCCGATGCCGAAGAAAAAACTATCTGGCACGCTCACAAAGACGGCATTATGGCAAGGCATATCTGGGCTCCTGAAATTCACTACATTCTCGATAAGTGGTACATTTTCTTTGCTGCAGGTGAAAAAGACGCTATCTGGAACATCAGACCTTTTGTTCTTGTCTGCGATGGCGACCCGATGAAAGATGAATGGACCGAGCTCGGCAAAATGCAGGCAAGTGCAGGCGACGACGAGTCATTCAACAGCTTTTCACTTGATATGACCTACTTCGAGCATAAAGGCAAGCACTATCTCATCTGGGCCGAAATCATCGGTGATTCGTCACTCTTTATGGCTGAAATCGCTCCAAACGAACCCAACAAGCTCATCAGCAAGCCTATTCTTCTGACTAAGCCCGAATATGACTGGGAGAAGGTCAGATTCCGCGTTAATGAGGGTGCAAGTGTACTCAAGCACGGTGACAAAGTTTTTGTCTTCTTCTCGGCTTCAGGTACAGGCTCGGAATATTGTATGGGCGTTATCTATGCCGATGAAAACAGCAACCTTATGGATATGAATAGCTGGACTAAGGTGAGTTTTCCTGTTCTTCAGACTTCAGATTTAGAAGAACAATCCGGTCCCGGCCACAACAGCTTCACCACAGATGACAACGGCAACACTGTTATCATCTACCACGCTCGCCCTGCATCACATCTCGAGGGTAAATGCGGCACTATCTGCGATGATTCTCTCTATGATCCCTGCAGGCACGCTCGCATTAAAAGGGTGTACTTTGCCAAGGATGGAACTCCCATCATCAATATGAAAGACAGTGATTGGGTGAAACCTGAGCTTAGTGAAGTCAAATGCAAGGTTATAGTTGACGGTTGATAAAATTTTCGTTTTGTGATAAAATGGCCTTGGAGTGATGAATATGAAACAAAAATTATTTAATACAAAAGATGTTATCAAAAGATGCGATACTTGCCTTCACGGTGAGACAGCTCAGGACAACGTAAGTATTTTCTGCAAAAAGAAAGGTCTCAAAGAGCCTGACGACTTCTGCAGAAGATATAAATATGATCCTCTCAAGAGAGTACCTTTGAAGGTTGTAATTGACACCGACTACTCCCCTGAGGATTTTATGCTTTGATTAAAAGGTGGCGGAATTTTCTCCGTCACCGATTTTTTATGTAAGATTTTCCTATGAAAAGGTACTATATAAGTGAGAGCAGAAAGGAAGTGGTATTTTGCAAGACAGTAAAATCATTGATTTGTTCTTTGAGCGCTCGGAGCAGGCAATAACTGAGCTGTCAATAAAATATGAAAAACTTTGCAAAAAAATTTCAATGAACATCCTCGGTAACGAGGAAGATGCACTAGAATGTATAAATGATTCTTATTTAGGAGTATGGAACACTATACCGCCTACTAAGCCTGATAATCTTAAATATTATCTTTGCCGAATAGTAAGGAATAACGCTCTCAAAAGATTTCACAGCAATGCTGCCCTTAAACGAAACAGCCATTATAATGTGGCTTTGCAGGAATTAGAAGAATGTCTGTGTGATGAAAACAGTATAGACAGAGAACTTTCCTCGGCTGAAATCACAAGAATTATTGATAGTTTTCTCTCTCTTCAAAAGAAGGAAAACAGAATTATTTTCACAAGGCGGTATTTTTTCGGTGACAGTATCGCTGATATAGCTTTGAGAACGGGAATGAGTGAAAACAACGTTTCTGTAAAGCTCAATAGAATGAGAAAAGCTCTCAGGAATCATTTAGAGAAAGAAGGTGTAGAAATATGAAAAAGGAGGATTTATCCACCGCTATGAGTGATATAGACGTTAGATTCATAGAAGAAGCGGAAAACTATGATATGAGTAAAATAAAAATGATCAAGCGACCTTTGAGCCGTATGGCTGTGGCTGCAATAGTTATAGGCTGTCTTGTTTTTGGTGGCGTTGCATATGCAGGCACCACCCTGACAGATTGGAAGTCAGTTATCAGCTTTTTTGATGATAAAGGAAATGAGGTACAGGTAACTGTAAGCGATGAAGCATTCTTTAAAGAACTCCCCGACGGCTTGCCCGTACCCGATGACGGTGAGCCTATGATAGCAATGACTCGAGATGAGGTCGAAACTTTATTGGGATTTGAGATTTTAGGCAGTGAACTTTCACCTGAAAATACAGTTTTTAATTATGATGCATTTGCTAATAAAAAAGACAGTGCTGTTGCATTGGTCGATCTTTGGGTGCCGTATTTTATAAAGGAAAGCGAAACTAAAAATATCAATATGTCAGTAAGTATTCTCAGCACAAAAGCTGAAGAGGGTTATATACTCCCCTTTATTGAGGGCAAGGATGCTATGGGTGGTAAAATATATGTAGACACTTATGAACTTGAAAACTTATCAGTAAGCACCGTTATCTACACTTCAGATTGGATGCCTGAGCGATTAACGGTTACTTTTGTATACGATAATTTGTACTATAGCTTTATCGCTGACAACTATGAACTTGAAGAGTTTTTATACATACTCAAAACACTTAAATAAGCTTCAAAGCCTGCTACTTGTTTGGTAGCAGGCTTTCTTTTATTCTTTTTTTGGCCGTCTGATGATAAGACCTTTGAGTGCTTCAGCATTGAAAGGTATAACAGGATATAGATATGTGTAACCCCCGAGAGTTTTGGTTGTTGCGATAACAAGAAGAACAAGTGCAAGTCCAATGACTAGTCCCCATATTTTAAACAGACCGCAAAGTATCAGAATAAA
>JAZQZO010000209.1:0-10163 GCA_045634065.1 Acutalibacteraceae bacterium | reverse complement strand
AGCCTGTTGAGGCCATACACTTACCTGCTTCAAAGCTCTTTGTATAGTAGATTGCATTCCACTGAATGCCGTCATAACCGTTTGTATCACCGGGCTTTTCAGCTGTTTTGTCACCGTCCTGATAAAGTGAGTTTATAACGGTATAATTTATGAATCTGCTACCGTTTGCGGTTGAAACTGTGTCAACCATATTTGCAGGAATCTTTGTGTAGCTGGGGTTGTACTTATCAACAATCTGCACGATTGAATAAACACTGAATACAATCATTGCAACACCTGCAGCAAGACCGAGGGATGAAAGCACAACCTTACTTGTAGAAACAGTAGTCTTTGCATTTATTGCATTATTTTCGCTGACAAACCTACTTATAGCTTCATCATAGGATTCCTGTGAAATTTCACCGGCTTTAAGCCGGTTCAAGCGCACAGCAATCTCGTTATTATTATACCATAATGTGTAATTTTCAAGATTACTCAGCTTCGTGGTTGCAATAGCGTACTGTTGCTTAAGGAAATGAGCCGAAATACCCATAAGGGCAACACCGCCTACACCGAAGAGTGAGGAAATCGTGATATCACCTGCCATATTGCCTGTAAAGCAGGCAAACCAGTTGTTACCTGTTGCTGCTTCTTCTCTTAAAGCATCTGATGTAACAGCAACTGCACCGTCAAGAAGGTTCATATCTGTACCGAAGTATACTGATAAGGGTTCATAGTCCTTTTCCGTCTCAGCAAGCTGTGCATTAAGCTCTTCATCGCTCATTTCAACTGCATTATACACAAGTACTGAATGAACCTGACCTGAAACAGCCATTGCTTTCTGACCCTCTGTCATTGCATCAACAAAGGGATAGAGAAGAGCATAATCAACATCTGTTGTTGTTTCGAAATAATCGCTGTAATTTGTGTCACCGCAAGGAATTGTTTCTAAAATCACATCAAAGCCGAGAAGAAGAGTCACAATGTATTGAGGCATAAGTAATGCAAGTTCTTTTTCTTCCTCTGTCATATCGGGATCTGCATTGATTTCGTCAATCTCTGTTTTGGCATCTTCAAGCATTTTTTTGAACTGCTGAATTTTGCCTGCAAGCTCTTTTGCGTCATCGAAATACTTCGCTTTTGTGTAAACCTCTTCGTTTTTTGTTGCAGCTGTGATACGCTCGATAAGGTTGCCGCCGTCAGCAACACCCATTGAAAGAAGAATACGGATATTGTTGAGTATGTTTGTGTTACCCTTTAAAAGGATATCTGCAAAATCATCGTTTTCTCCAGGGAAATTAAGCATATAGTCGCCCATATTGGTCTTTACGCCTTTATCATTCTCAACATAATAGTAGTTGAGCTGACGATAAGCAAGCTGTGCTTCCTTTTTGCCTGCCTTATAGTTTTCTGCGAATTCATTTGCCGCAATACGAAGGTTGTTAATCTCTGTGCTATATGTATCCACTGCTTCTTCAAAAATGGTTTCATAGTCAGAGATATTGAAGCCGCCGTTCATATTCATAACTTTTACGTCAGTGATGGCATCGTCAACATTTTTTGACTTCTTGTAGCCGAGATAAACTACCTTGTCACCGACGGGGTTAAGGTTTTTGTCAAGGATTTCATAGCCTGCAGCTGTGAGAAGCTGTTTTGCTTCGTCTGCTGTGGCTGCTTCTGCCATTTTGAGGTCACTTAAATAATAAGTTACTCGACCTGCGCTTGCGGGCATCATCATTGTTACGCACATTGTAGCAACAAGAATCATGCTGATTAGTACTTTTAATAATTTCATCTGTAATTGTCTCCTCTCGTGTTTTTAAACAATATTTTCACTTTCACGCTTTTTCTTAAGTTTTACATAAATAACTGCACCTGCTGCGGCAACAAGAAATGCAGCAATTACCACAACGGAGCCTGTGCCGAGCATTGAGCCCATATACGATAAATTTGATTTCAATTCACGGCAAGCGATAAGATAAATATAATCACCGCCTGCAGACTCATTAACATCCTGAGCTACTGCATTCTGATTTGTAACAATGTCTTCTCTGTACAGAATGTTGCCGTCGCGATGCTCCATGTAGCCCCGGAAGGTTTCATCGCCTACCTTAATGTCAATCAAGGGGCTGGTATTTACAATATCAGACCTTTTGGTTGAATAGAGGTAAATATACTTGCCACCTGCTTTATAGTTCAGGTCAAGATTTGAAACAAGTGTAAACTGATTCCAGTTCTGATCCGGATTTTTACTATCATTTGTCAGTGTGAGAGCGTAGATAGCATCGTTTTTATCCGCAGTACGCTTCATACCGAGATAAATATACTTACCGCCTGCATCCTCATTAAGGTCTTTCTTGACAATATCTGTATAGCCTGCTTCAAGAAGCTTGGTTGCTGCCTCAATGTCGTCGCTACCATAAGCAAGATTGATACTCTGAATATAAGGCTTATCAGCACCCTCACGCTTAAATGAAAGCTGATTGCCGTGCATAAAATAGTCATCTTCAACGAAGATTTCAGCTCCGCCTGCTTTCTCATTTTCATTGTAAGCGGTTATAAAAAGCTTGTTATCCATTGTGCGTACAGGCTCAAAATCATCATAAGAGAACATATCTGACATCTTGACTTCTGTAATCGGCTCACCTAAAGCAGGATGGCTTGAAACATAGACATAAACCTGACGCTCCATAGCACAGTCGGCATCGCTCTTATTACCCTGTTCGGTAAGACTTGCAAGAGATACACGTGTATATTTAACAGGGAAGGTTTCTCCGTTATATGTAATAGTTCTATTGATTTCCGGTTCGGGACGCTCTCCCTTTTTGGCAACATAGAGTCTGATATCAGTAAGAGCTTCACTTGCCTTATCGGATTTCTGAATACCTACATAGGTGTAATTGGCATTTTCTATGTCATCATCCTCATCGAATTCGGTGTTGATGTTAATTCTGTAAGTGGTTGTTGCACCTTTACCGAAAAGGCTATTTTCAACAACTGCCTTGACTATGTTTTCACAAAGAATTTCTTCATCTGTTTTGCTGTTCTTGATGTTAGATTCGCGGATTTCTTCTCTTGATTCAATATAGATAGCTGATACGTACTTTCCTTCTTTTGGATTGCTCTGAGCAACTGCCTTTCCCTTTTCTGTTTTTTCGTTACGGAAATACATATATGTCTTATCATAAAGAGTTACATAAATTTCCTTGCCGGTTAAAGAATCTCCGTAATAACCTGCAAAAGCTTCACCGTTTGAGGGAGCAACATTTGTGGGATCTGCACTGTCACCTATCATTGAAACAACAGGTGTAAAGTTTGCGGGATATTTACCTTCTTCCGAAGCCAGCTTAGTGGCTGTTGCTGCGCCTATATCTGATGTTGATTTATCACTTTTTTCTAAGGTCTGCTTTGTAACGATAACATCGTCAACAGTAAGAGGTGTTCTGTCTGTCTGATAACCCGAAATATACAGCGCATTCATATCATCGTTATATAACGAGTGAGTGATGTCCTGATTGAAAACATAGTTATGTGTGTGAAGAACAACATTCCACTCAGCACCGAGATTCTCAACCCACGCATCAGCCTTGCCACTGCTGTTTTTTGATGTGTAATATCTGAGCACTGAATCGGTATTTGTGCTGTAGTCAGTGTAATACTCACCAAACTCACTTTCATTCGCTTCAGGTGAATAAATAAATTTATCGCCTGTATATAATCGGCTGGCAGAGCTGAATTCAGCCGCTGCAATAACGAAGCCCTCTCCCGCAAAAGTTACTGAATCGTCAAAACGGTCAAGACCGTTACACTGGTTTGCCGAAATACCGTAGATTGCACGGTAAGGATTTTTGGTAGTGGTGTATTTATAACCCAGATTAACAGTATTATGAGAGTCCGCATTTTCATGACCTTGGAAATAGTAGTTTACTGAAGAGATGAAATCAATGAACTGTTCACCATAGTTCTGGGACTTATAAGCTCTGTAGTTTTCTACATTGTTTCCGAACATATCGTTATGCTCATAGTATCTGAAAGGATGCTTATACTTAGTTTTTCCGCTATAAGTGTTGTAGTAGTAAACATCGGTTTTAATACCTGCAAGATAATCGGGACCGCTTGTAAATATTGTTTCAGGCAGGAAATAAAGTCTGTATTTACTTGCGCCCAAGGGATGAGCCATACCGCCTGAGAACTCATTTACGGGCTCATAGCCGAGAGTCGCATCAGGAAGGACATCTTTTTCATAAACTGCAAGATGCAGAACGGGAGGTGCAGGATTTGTGTTTGTTGAGCTTACCATAAGTGAGAAATTACCGATGGTGCCCATTGAACCGTAGTTAAGCTCACCGAACTTAACATTTGAGCTGTTACAATTATAAAGAAGACGGATGTCCCTTACAGCATCATTTGCATTTGCAGTAAGCTTATAACCGATAAATGTTGATTCGCTCTCTTTGCAACCGAAATTATGGTTAAGCACAAGGAATCCGCTGTCTGTAAGTTTCTTTTTAGCCTCATCCTCATGCTTAGCGCTTTCAACTCGGATATGGCTGATGTAGATTTTTTCGCTTTCAACGGGAGTAGTCTTATCCTGAGAATAATGAAGGTAGATTGCAGGATACTTTGAAGACACCTTGTCAGCATAACCGTTGAGGTTTTCAGCAACAGTTTTGCCGAACATTGCAAGAGGCACATAACCTTCCTTGTCAGTACCCGTTTCGGTTTCAAGCAGAAAATCTGCCTTGATGGGATTGCCGAGGCTTGACTTGCTTGAAGTATAAAGAGCCATCCATCTATAGCCTTCATTTACATTGATATCCGAACCGCTTTCGTTATCCTCCGTATCAAGCCCAAGCTGTTCATCCGTTCTGACATTATCCACTCGTTGGTAATACGCATAGGTTGAAATACCTTCTTTATTTATTGCCTCGTCAACTATATACTTTGGTATGGTTGTGCGATCATACTCTTCAGTCAGCATCCACGCAATAATATCTTCAAGGAAGAATGTGATAATAATTGAACAAACGATACTGGCAACGGTAAAAATTGCACCCGTAACTGTCATAATTGCAGAAACAATCGCCGCTGAAGCAAAGGATGAAATTGCACCTGCTATTGAATAGCAGGATATAAAGCTGAAGAATTTCGGAGCTATAATCATTGCGCATTTTGTCACAAGAATTGCACCTGATGCAATTGTAAAGCTGCTTGATACAACGGAAGCGATATCTCTGTACTTCTGAGCAAGAGTATCAACATCTTTAGCAAAAATATCGTACTGCTTGCCTGCAGCGATACTGCGCTGAGCTTCGTTAGTAAGTCCGACCTCCTGTTCAAATATATCGAGATTAACACCGTCCCAGATGGGAACTTTTTCGTCTGTATCAAGATTTTCAACTATTGCTTTTCTTGCTTCTTCAAGCACCTCGTCAGTATTCTGTGAGCCGATAATGAAATTATAAGGACCTGTCAAACGAAGCATAATTTCCTGACCGGGAGTAAGACACTCAAGAAGAGCGTAGCTTTCATAGAGATTCAAGGTATTGTTAAGACCAATTGCAAACATATCCTCTGCAGTCCACGCACCGTAATCATCGGTATTCCGGATACCGACAGTATAGCTGCGGAGAATTGTCTGAAGCACTGTAAAGATGTCCTTGTTTTCAGCCATCTGTAAGAACAGCTCTTTATCATTTTCATCTGTAAGGTCATCATAAGTATAGGTTATGTCATAATAACCCATAACATAACAGTATATGTCGTTGAACTGCTGAAGAACAGGTCTGAGCTTCATTGCACGCTCACGGTATTTTGCATCCTGAGCTGAACCGTAAGCTGTAGGATCAACATTTGCGAGTCTGTCAATCCAGTTCTCGCCTGACTTCTGCTGAACACCGAGAGCAAGAAGTGAGAGGATTGGATTCAGGATATCCTCGTGACACATAAGAATCATTCGACCATAATCCTGATAAGTACCCGTGCCGCTTACCATAAAGTCACCGAGAAGCGTATTTGCATCATACTGAAAATAGTCGAGGGCTTCTTTTGCATAAACCGCAGCAGGGACACCGTTGTTGTAGTTCTGTACAAATTCGTTTATAGCGGTTGTCATTTCCTTAGCAAGGCTGTAAACACCGTCAATTGCATCATCGAGAGATGCCTTGAAGTCTGTTCTCTGGAAACCGCCGCTTTCGTGCATGACCTTAATATCGGTAATTGCTTCATCGGGGTTTTCAGTTGTGCTGTAGCAGATATATACACCGAGCTCACCGGTGCCTTCATTAAGGTTACCTTCAAGCAGTTTATAGCCGTCCGGAAGTTGATCCTCAGCTTCCTTCTCACCGACGGCATAAATTATCTTGATATCCTTTAAATAAAGAGTTTTGTTGCCCCAGAAAGCCGCCGTTGCTGTCTGACATAAAACTGTGAAACACAGCATTATCGACATTGCAATCAGGGAGATTTTTTTCATTTCTTTATACTCCTTTTCTTACGATTTTTGTATACCAATAAAACAAAAGGTACATATGTTACAATAGGAAGAGCTGCGCCCACATATCTTAAATCAGACTGAACCAGCATATTGAACACCGAATGATATGTTATAGCTAACGACAGCAGTGCGAATGTACCGACAACAAACAGCTTTTTATTTCTGTTGGCGAAGCTGAAGCCCGTACCTACAAGGAATGTGCACATTCCGTGCATTATGCCTGTACCGAAGCCTCTCATTATTGCCCACAGCATTGAAACATATTCAACGTTCTGTGTAAGTATGTATGTGTTTTCCATAACCGCAAATCCGATACCGACAGCCAACGAGACCGTTATGAGTGTCTCTTTTTTGTTGGAGATTTCTTTTGCAAAGAACAACACGGGAATTGCTTTGATAATTTCTTCTGTGATCGGTGTAACTCTTACTGTGAAGTCAAATACATCAAGCGGGATAAGATAAGTCAGAATACCGTTAACCTCTGACGCAAACACTGCAGAGCAGATACCGATTATAAAAAATATAACGATACGTCTTGGTTTTTTATCGATTAAACACGCCATTAGAGCAAGCGGAATTGTAATACAGACAAAGAGGATATAAATTAAATTTTCCATGCTTCCACCCCTCTCTTAAGAGTAACTATTGTTAAAATACTCATAGCGCTGAATGTAACTGTTACAAACATAATCACAATAAGAATGTAACCATCAACATAATACGCCCAGAGAACTTGCAATATAAGCTCTAAGAAGGTAAGGATCAAGGCACAGATATTATACGGTCTTATTGCTTTTATGAAGCCGAAACCAAGGTCGCTTATTATGGCGTGCTTGAAATTAAAATAAGAGCTAAAAATTGCAGCCATCCATAAAAATGACAGAGATATCTTTGTGCTATAGGGCATTTCTGCAAAAAAGCAGGGCAAATAAAGTAATGCCGCTGTAACAGGCGCAATAAGAGCAATATATCTGAATTTTTTCAAAGACGGTGTTCTGTCATCAAGCAGACCGTCCATCTGTCCGTAGTTAGCGGTGAAAAGAAAGAGAAAAAAACCTATTCTTCCGAGATATGCCGCTGTAAAACCGTCAGCAAGATCACCTGTGGTAATGCTTTGGCATAAATGATAAAAGCTGCCCATTGCATAACAACCCATAGCCATAGTTACAATCTGCAAATAATAAGCTTTACCCTTCTTAAAGAAATTCTTAACCCCATATATGAAGGTTCCGAGTGTTGCCAAAAGCGGTAAAATATCCGCTGCCCAGAAACAAAATGTAGTCATTTATACATCCTCCTGTAATTACTTGTATGTTTGCTATATTCGCAAAAAAGAAACACCTATCCATCTTCTTAATATAATATCATAATACCTATTACAAAGTTCTTACAAACAATAACAGTTATGCGTTCAATACTGTATTAAATTTGATTTAATTGTATATCAACTTATGACAAACTATCGCTATTTGCTGAATGTTTTCCATCCTACGCACCCAATCAAGTTGATTTTGTTCTTTCAGTTCTTCTGTAACGCCTTCTGCCTCTTTCGCCTGCTCAACAAACATATCGAACATTGCTTATGCCTGATTTTAAGGCATAAAAAAGAGACTGCTTTCAGAATTTTAATCTGATAGCAGTCTTAATTATTTTGTCTTTGCTTACATCAAAAATTTAAAGAACTATATTCTTTGCACACTTTTTGCATCGATTGATGTAAATTTGATGTATGATGTAAGTTTTAGGTGATTTATACCCCTCAAAACCCCAGTAAAACAGGGCTTTTTGAGAGTTTTATTTATCCAATCTTCATTGTGGGGATTTGTTGTAGGGGTAAAAAGGGGTATTTTTCATAACTTTTTATAAGTTTTCAAAACCCTCTAAAACCTTCGCAACCCTTGTATTTACTAGGGTTCTAGGAATTTACCTTGTTCACATAACTTTTCGTAAGTTAGTATAACATCATAGTATTTTGGGGTAAAATTGGGGTATAAATGGGGTATGAATTTCAGTATATTTTTTGTAGTTGTTTCCCCTATTTGGTTTTAAGTATTATAGCATATTTTCTGACAATTTGCAAGGCTGTCAGATTTTGAATTTTCCTCACTTTCTCCTTATCATCTTTCATAATATTGGTAGCACCATAATGGTGCACTCCAATTCATCATAATCTTATAGTACTGTAGTCGTCAATGATAACTGCACAGTCCTTAAGAGTGAAGCAATAGTTCAATATGCTCTTTGGTGTGTCACGGAAATTCATCGGGATATTATCTTCATTGAACCTGCCGAAAAGGGAATTGATTAAAAGTGACAGCGTAGTTTTCATCGAGCCTGTTTTACCGTAAAGCATAATAACCGTTTTCGTTTCCTTGCCCGCCTTAGCCATAAAGGTACCGAGAACGCTTACCAATGTGTAGGCGAGCGTAGGGAACATAATTTCTTTCGGTGCAACAGAGTAAGGCAAAGCTTTCATAAGGCTCATCGTTTCTGTAATATCTGCATCCGTTTTAAATGAATAACCCTTTGTCTTTTCCGTCAGCTCAACCTCTGCGTTGCTGTTACCGGGCATACAGAACTGCCAACCCGTTGCAGTTTCCCACCAGCCTGTTGTACCGTAAATAGTTTTTGCCTCTGCGTACTTTGCCGTTGACTGAATAGCCTGACGGAGATTATCACGATTACCGTAGCCTGATTCAATAACACAGTTGATACCCCAATACTCCTGTGCCCAATCAAGCTGTGCAAAGTTTTTCAGGGGTACTGTGATTTTGCGAAGGTCTTTTCCTTTATCATCCGTACCGACAATAGAAAGGAATCTTTCGTTCTCGGCTCCGTTAGTGCAGGTAATATCCTCGGTTATTCTTGCAAGGAAATTGCTGAGCTTGATATTTACCGGCTTTCCGTTTACCGTCTTTTCAATATACAGTGCATTGTTATATGCAAAGAACGGGTCTGAATAGTATAAATAATTCTCCAAAATTTTACCTCTTTCTTGAAATGATTTTCCGAACATCCGTACAAGACGCACACAAACAAATAACACAAAGCTTTTATCTGTTCGGGTTTTATCCGTACAATGTGCCACAGTGTTCGTTACAAAGCCGAACGCCGCAAAGCAGTAGCACAGGGCTTCATAGCGCTTCGTTCGGTTGTTCGGGTTTTAGATTTTTGTTGTATAATGTTTGACTCTTGTGTGTGGATGTTTTAGAATGCAACAGAATAAAAGTATATTGCCTTATCCTTTCTGCACTTTTCAAGCCTTTATTTTGGCGGCTTCAGGGCATTATAAACATCCACCCGTGCCCTTTTTGCAGACATAAATTCTGCGTTTCTCTGTCGCTGCTTCTTCTTTGCACAGTCGGGACAGAACTTCTGATTTCTGCCCGTTCTCTCTGCTTTACTGCCGCACAAAGTGCAGACTATCGTTTCGGCAGGTATCTGACCTGTAATGCTTTTCATAAGGGCGTTATCACTCGGCAGCACACAGTCAAGAAAATATCTGCAGATAATATGGCTCGGTGTTATGAGCTGTGGGCAGGTGTGGGTGTCACCGTCATCAAGAAGCAGACAGTTGCCCTTATAACAGTTACAGCATCGGCTTTTAATCAGTGGTTTTATTTCTGTGAACTGCTTTAGGGTAAGCTTGAGTTTTTGCATAAGGGTTCCTCCTTTCTTAAAATTTTTA
>JAZQZO010000208.1:0-7847 GCA_045634065.1 Acutalibacteraceae bacterium | reverse complement strand
AAAGTATGTAGCAGAAATCTTTCACAGACTCCGTGACCACGGGTACGACGAAAACACAATGATGCTGTATATTACCGGCGGTGGCGGGTGCCTTGTAAAGAATTTCTACAAGTTCAATGCAGACCGTATTCAGTTCGTTGATGACATCTGTGCGGCGGCAAAGGGTTATGAGTACCTTGCCGAAACTATGATGAAAAGTGGCAGGATATGAGTGAGTACCGCATAAATGTCCGCTTTAATTTAAGCGACACAGAGCACACAGCAATCATTGATTATCTGAACAGCCTTGATAAAGAAAAGTACAAGTCAAGAAATCAGTTTATCATTGATGCGATTAAATCGGCTATTGCTTATGCAGAGAAGCAGACGGTAGATGATGAACTTCTTCAAAAATTCAGGGAAATTCTGAAAGAGGAGCTGTGCGGTATTTCAGTTGCCGTAACAGTTCCTTCTTCGGCGGGTATTGATATGGAGCTTACAGAGGAGCAGAAGCTGAAAAATGATGCAGAAGCATTGGAGTTTCTTGATATGTTTTAACGGTGCCAAAACATTCAGATTTTGGAGCCACAGATAAAAACACAATAAAAAACGGCACCGCTTACGGTGCCAACTGATTGGAGGTGATATTTATGACCGATAACGAGAAAAAACTGATTCAAGCCAAGCACAGACTTGAGCAGGCAGAAAACCGCAACCGTAAAAAGGAACGCACGGAGAGAAATCACAGACTTATTGTCGAGGGTGCGATTTTGGAGAAGCTTTTACCTGAAATCAAGACGATGGATTTTACAGAAATCGAGGGGTATTTGCTTAAAAAGCTGAACTAAAGGCTGATATATGTCCCTTAAGGGCGCACTTACTCACCACCGTAAGGGTGGTGTAGTGCGCTCTCCGAGGGTGCAGACAAAACCAATTACTCATTACACAATATAACCTTAAATTTAAATGAGCTTGTTTTCTTTTATAAGAGACATCATCACACTATTATAAAAAATAATACCTAAATCAATTTTTGCACTATCCAACCAGCCATGCATTAAATTGTTTATTATTGTAAACTGTTGTGTTGGAATAAATTTTAAGTATGCTTGATTATTAATGTTTTCATTATAATCAATAGCATACATTTCGCAAATTGATCGAAGTCCGAAGTAGTTAAACAGAATACCAACAGAAGATTTTAAAACATCAATGCTTGCCGGAAAATCTTTTCTATCAAATAAATCAATTGAATGCTGTTGCTTTTCATCTATATACTGCTGTACAGTTTTTACTCCCATCAATGTTTCAATAGTATCATTCATGGAGAATTGTAATATTTCACTGTTACTTTTTGCTCCAAGTAGATTTAGTAATTCTATTTGCGATGCATGATACTCGGTGAAGCCTGATATACCCATATATCTAACCTTATCACCATTTACGTATATTTCTGAATCCAGTATGTGGGTAAACTCATGAAAAACAACATGTTTTACGAGAGTTAAGTTATTACTAACAGTAAGCATATGACTGTTTGCTTCCGTATTATAATCTGCACAAGCTATTGATTCAAAACCTTGATTTTGAGCTGTTTTAGCAGATGCAACTTTTGTTTGTATGTTATATGAGGGGAAATCTTTAATTTCCATAAAGGTTTTATATTCGTCTTCGTATTCTTTAATTTGGTCTATCAATGCATTGTTGTCCATACACAGCCCTCTTTTAAAATATTTAAAATAATTATAGCATATCTACCCTAACAAAAACAATCACATAACTGAATTAAGACGGCACATTTCTCAAGTAAAAAAGCAAACTGCCCTCACGAGTGAAGGCAGTTAAATTGCTTATTTGACTACTCTAAAAACATATATGTTATTTGCTTTGCTTGTGGGATGTTTTCCTTTTTCTCAACAAAAGAATAATTAAATAAATCAAATCCAATCCAATACAATGCCTACCATTATGCCAAAAACGATTTCTTCAACTTTTTCACCTTGTGCTACTTTAAATACTAGACATATAAACACAGATAACGAGGGAATTATAACGAACATTAAATATTTGATAATTTTCATAGCCATAATACTTTTCCTTCCTCAAGTTTTTATTTGCAATTATAATTATATAACAATCAAGTGTGAAAAACAATATATTATATAAATCTTAAGAAAGGACGGTGATCCCCGCAATTTATCACCTTGAAGCCAAAGTCATAACCCGTGGTGTAGGTCGCTCAGCCGTAGCCGCAAGTGCATATATGAGCCGCAGTGAAATCACTAACGAGTATGACAGCGTAAAACATAATTCACATGGAAATGGGATGCAATTTGCTCTCCGAAAAGATTAAAAATCATCTTATTACTTCTTTCAGTATTTCATCAGCCGAAACACCATATAACTTTGAAATTGCGATTAAATTTGAAGTGCTCGGTTCAGCAGCGCCTGTTTCCCATTTTGAAACGGCTTGTCTGCTTACGCCCAAAGTTTCTGCGACAAATTCTTGAGTCATATTGCATTTCATACGATAATCTTTCAAAATCGCTCCAAGTGTCATTGCGTTTTCAGCTTTTTCTTTTCTAATAGGTTTTGAACTAATATACTTTCTCAAAGCCTTAATGCATAGATAGATTAAGTAACCTAATATTCCAATAACAAGAAAAGTAATAATTATAAATAAAGGTGCGCCTATTGTAAAGCTAGAAGAACTGGACATATAACAACCTCCTTTCTATGCTAATTATATCAAAATCACTTCAGTTGCACCAGCAACTATTGCGCAACTATTAGTTAATTTATTTATAAATGATGCAAAAGTTATATTGTTGTATTTATAGTTTAGGTAAACATCTCATACAATTACGGAACATTATAGCACAATTAAGTATAGAAAAACAACTCGAAAGGACGGTGATCCCCGCAATTTATCACTTTGAAGCCAAAGTCATAACCCGTGGTGTTGGTCGCTCAGCCGTAGCCGCAAGTGCATATATGAGCTGCAGTGAAATCACTAACGAGTATGACGGCGTAAAACACGATTACACCCGAAAAGGCGGTCTTATCTATGAGAGAATCTTTCTCCCGTCACACGCTCCGCCTGAATGGTGCGACAGAAGTAAACTATGGAATGCAGTTGAGGAAACGGAAAAAACACGGGACAGCCGTTTGGCAAGAGAGTTCATTGTTGCTCTGCCCCTTGAAGTCAGCCGTGAAAGGCAGATTGCAGAAGCAGAAGAATTTGCAAAAGCTCTTGTAGATGACGGAATGTGTGTCGATGTCTGTATTCACGATACAGGCGAAGGCAATCGTCACGCTCATATTATGGCAACTGTCAGACCGTTAAATCCTGACGGTACTTGGCAAAGAAAAACTGAAAAAGAATATTTATGTATCAGAGACGGTAAGGAACAAGGCTTTACCGCCTCTGAATTTTTATGTGCAAAAAATGAGGGTTGGGAAAAGCAGTATCAGTATTATATTGACGGCAAAAAAGTATATCTTCCACCATCTCAGGCTGAGGGTTATAAGAGAGTGAACAAATACCCGAAAAGCACAAAGTACGGCAGACAGAATCCCATAAGCGAGCGTTGGAACAGTGATGAGCAGTTATTTAAATGGAGAAAGCTGTGGGCAGATATTGTAAACCGAGATTTAGAAGAAAAGAACATTGAGCTTATTGACCATAGAAGCTTTGCGGCAAGAGAAATCTTATTACAACCTACAATTCACGAGGGTGTTTCAAGTAAGAAAATGAAGAAGAAAGGCAAAGTCACAGAAAGAATGAGAATCAACATTCTCATCCGTAAAGATAACAGTCTGATTATCAGCCTTCGCAAAACTGTTCAGGCACTTACAGAGCTTGTTATTACTGCGGCAAAGCTGCTCATACCTGCCCTTGCAGATGCTCTTGAGGGTATCCGTGTCGGTATGATTATTCTTGAATGTGAAAGAAAGAGCATAAATAATATGAAGCATCAGGCTATGAATGAAGTCCGTGATGCTGATGAGTTTTATGTGTATTTCCATAAGCTACAGGAAGATATTAAGGCAGCCGAAGAAAAATTAAAAGAGGCAAAGAAGAAGCTGAAGCTTACTCCCAAGGTTATGAAACAAAAGTATAACTCAGCAAAATGTGAGGTTGGTCACTATGAATTTGAGCTTAAAGAGCTGAAATTCAAAATGCAGAATATTCTCTCACAAAATGAGTGCGAAACCGAACAGGATATTGTTAATGCAAAGTCTTACTTTGAGAAAATGCGAAGGTTTGAAATTCCAAAGCTTGAAGCCGAAGAAAAGAGAATGGAAGCAGAAATTCAAAAGACACTTACGCAGTACCAAGAAACCGAAAAGCAGGCTGACGAAGCAGACAAAGAAGAGCTGAAAGCCGAGAGGTTGAAAATACGCCCCGAAAAAGAGAAAGAAGCAAGGCAAAAAGCTGAAGCAGATTACAATATCAGCGAATACGATTTCAACCGAAGCGTTGATACCGTTTCAAAGCTCATAGGTGAGCCGCCACCTAATTATCTTACCAAGGCTGAAATAGCAAGGCAGGAAGAATATGCCCTCTATGTTAAACAGCAGGAAGAAAGACAGCGGCAGATTGACGAACGGCGTAAGAACCGTAACAACAAAAATATTAAGAATAAAAATGAAAGGAGCCGATAAAATGGCTAATAAAAAGTTAAAAGCACCGGTAAATATTCCGGTAGAAAAAATTCATCCCTTTGAGGGACATCCGTATAAAGTTATTGATAATGATGAGATGAACACTCTCATTGAAAGCATACAGCAGAAAGGTGTTATCTCACCCATTGTCGTAAGACCTTTAGAAAACACAACAGATGAATATGAACTTATCTCAGGACACAGACGCCTGGGAGCATCAGTGAAAGCAGGGCTGGAAACAGTGCCTGCTTTAATTTATGCCGTAAGCCGTGATGAAGCGGCTATCATGCTCGTTGACAGTAATCTTCACAGGGAGCATATTCTCCCGTCAGAGAAGGCATTTGCTTACAAGTTGAAGCTTGAAGCGTTAAATCATCAGGGGCAAACTTCTCGCCAACTTGGCGAGAAGTGGAGCGTAACACAAATAAGTGAGTCTGCAAAAGAGAGTGAACGACAGATACACCGTTATATACGCTTAACCTATCTTATTCCTGAACTCCTTGACCTTGTTGATGAAGAACGAATAGCTTTTACCCCTGCGGTAGAGCTTTCATATTTAAACGAAGTGGAACAGGCGGATTTGGTTGAAGAAATCCGTGTCTGTGATGCTACACCGAATTTATCTCAGGCTCAAAGACTTCGTGCAATAAGCAGAGAGGAAGGTTTAACCCCTGAGCATATAGGTGAAGTCTTGGCTGAAGAAAAGGCAAATCAGCGGGAGAAAATCAGAATCCCAGCTGAAAGAATACGAAAATACTTTCCGAAAAGCTATACAACCGAACAAATTGAAGAAGCAATCATAAAAATCTGTGAAAGTAGATACAGAGCCCGTCGTGACAGAGATGCGAGATAAGGAGGTAGCCTATGATTAAAAATTACGATTTAACAAACAGTCATGTTGCTATATGTGGATTGGGACGTATTGATAACAGTAACGGAATTGAACTTGAAGAATATGCTATTCCTCCGGGTAGAGAAACTGTAAAGCGCCCGCCGGTTCAAAATATTCCGCAACAAATTAATATCTCAAGAAAAATCGGTAGGACTGTATATGATATCACCGCAAATTTTGATATAGAGAGTAAGCGTTCCGTATTGCAACAGTTTATGCAGTTGATACTTTCAACTAAAGCAGAATAACCACAGAATGGATGAGAACTGTCGAGCGTTATATAATGTCAAAGACAAATCGTAACGCTCGGCTTTTCAAAGAAAGGAGTTTTAATTATGGCAAAGAAAGCCGAGAATAAACAAAAAATAACAGCTCTTTATTGTCGCTTATCCGTTGAAGATATCAAAGACGACGATAAAAACAGCAAAAAGAAAGGTAATACCGATGAGTCTAACAGTATCACCAACCAAAAGCAAATTTTATCTCAATATGCTAAAGAACACGGATATTTGCACCCTGAATTCTTTGTAGATGACGGTATTTCAGGTACAACCTTTGACCGTCCTGAATTTCAACGTATGCAAAAAATGGCTGAAAACGGAGAAATTGAAACTATTATTGTAAAAGACCTTTCCCGTTTTGGTCGTGAACAGGTTGAAATGGGTAGATTAACCCAAATTGTATATCCTTCACTTGGTGTAACATTTATAGCTATTCAAGAAAATGTAAATACGGCAGAAGGTACCGGTCTCGAAATGATGCCTTTTTACAATATATTTAACGAATGGTATGCAGAACAAACAAGTAAGAAAATAAAGGCTGTTTGGAAAGCAAAAGCCGATAATGGAGAAAGAGTATCTGCTTCCATACCTTTTGGGTATATAAAAAGTGTAGATGACCCTAAACAGTGGATTGTAGACGAACCTGCCGCAAAAGTTGTAAAGTATATTTTTGAATTATGCCTTGCAGGGCTGGGACCTTCACAAATAGCAAAGCGATTAGAAAGCGAAGAAATAATTACACCCACCGAATATTGTTATCGTAATGGGCGTAAGTGTTCTAATCCAAGACCTGAAAATCCATACAGATGGGTATCGGACTCAGTTATTCACATTCTTGAAAATCGTCAATACACCGGTTGTACGGTAAACTTTATGACATCTTATGTAAGTTTTAAAGTTAAGAAAACAGTATATCATCCGGAGGAGGAATGGAATATAATCCCAAACACTCAGGAAGCTATTATTGATGAAGATACTTTTGAAAGAGTTCAGGAATTACGTAAAAGTCGCCGACGAAATTCTGCTACGGGAAAAACAAGTATTTTTTCAGGACTTTTATATTGTGCTGATTGCGGTTCGAAATTATATTATTGTGCAGCAAAAAGTATTGAGGACGAAAAAGAATTTTATCGTTGCTCACAATATAAAGAAAAGCGTGGTTCCTGCACAATTCATTTTATCCGTGATGCGGTATTAAAAGAAATTGTTCTTGAAACCATAAAAGCCGTAGCAAAATATGTTACTGAATTTGAACCGGTATTTCTTTATCTGTACGCAAAGCATAACACAGCTGATAGGGAAATAAATATTAGGATGCTGAAGCAAAAGGTAGAAAAAGCTCAAAAGCGTATTTCTGAATTAGATAAACTGATTGAAGGTCTTTATGAATATAATCTTCTTGGCAAGGTCTCGGATGAACGATTTTATCGTATGTCGGCAAATTATGAAAAAGAGCAAAAAGAATTGCTTGTCGCAGTAGAAAACGACAAAGAAGCAATAAAAACAGCTGAACAAAAAAAATAGACCTTGATGCTTTCTTAAAAGCAATTCGTGGTTGCACCGACTTAAAAGAATTAACACCTACACTTGTAAACACATTGATTAAGAGAATAGATGTTCATAACAGTATCAAAGGTGATGATGGATTAAAGCATGTTCCTGTTGATATTTCATTT
The DNA here is from genome assembly GCA_045634065.1 of Acutalibacteraceae bacterium. GTDB lineage: Bacteria > Bacillota > Clostridia > Oscillospirales > Acutalibacteraceae > UBA6857. The sequence goes on along the minus strand of JAZQZO010000208.1, from coordinate 351 downwards.
ACTGCAGCGGGTATCATAAACATCCCGACAGAACAAGAGATTCTTGAAACAATTCAGGAAATGCGTGAAAATCCGTTAAAAACCGCTTGAAATAAGGAAAACGGCGTAGCCCTAACGGGCTACACCGCAACCTGTTTCCAGACTGTCCTTTAGAGTGCGACTCTAAAGGGTCGCTTTTTTGTTATAGAAAATTATCGCGTTTTTGATTACTTTTTGGGCGACAGCAAAAAGTAATGCCTGCCCGGCGAGGGCAACAAAAATATAATATAGTATATAATGTAACGCGACTGACCTGAGGTATGTCGGAGAATTCAAACCCGCCACTTTCGGATGGCGGTAAGCGGGTCCGTG
>JAZQZO010000207.1:0-11302 GCA_045634065.1 Acutalibacteraceae bacterium | reverse complement strand
CCAACTGAACTACCGGGCCATTTATGGTGGGAACAACAGGGCTCGAACCTGTGACCCTCTGCTTGTAAGGCAGATGCTCTCCCAGCTGAGCTATGCTCCCACATCTTCTGTTTGAGACTCGTCTCTCACAGCGACTCGTATACTATACACCATAAAAATGCTTTTGTCAACACTTTTTTGAAAGTTTTTTTGAAAAAATTCCGATTTTTTTCAAAATATTTTTTAGCCCGCAGGAATCCGACTGAACAAGTTAGATTCCTGACACTTTTTTAGTTTTTAGCTAATTTTTTAAGGTCTGCAGGGGTGAAAACATATTTCTTATCGCAGAACTGACAACACACTTCTGCATCACCCTCTTGTGCCATAGCCATAAGCTCGTCTCTGCCTGTGCTGATGAGCGCTGCCTCAACTCTTTCTTTTGAGCAATAGCACTTGTATTCGGGCTGACTGTCATCCAGAATATCAAGATCGAAATATTTAAGGGCGTGGCGACAGATTTCTTCAGGTGTCATACCCCTGTCAATAAGAGTTGAAATAGGCTCAAGATTTTCTATACTCTTTTCGACTAAATCGATTGTGTCGTCCATAGCTGTAGGAAGAAGCTGAATTATAAATCCACCTGCTGCCTTAATTGAAAGATCAGGATTCACAAGTACCCCGAGAGCGCAGACTGAAGGTGTCTGCTGAGAAATTGAATAGTATGCAGTCACGTCCTCAGCAATTTCACCGCTGACGATAGGTGTCTGACCGACATAAGGCTCTTTCATACCAAGATCCATAATAACTGTCAGAAATCCGTCGGTACCAACAGCACCTGCAACGTCGAGCTTGCCCTTTTTGTTAAGGGGTATCTCAACAACACTCTCCTGAACATAACCCCTTACATTTCCCTGAGAGTCCGACACTGCAAGGACTGTGCCTGCAGGACCGCCACCGTTCATACGAAGAGTAACACTGTCCTTTTCGCCTTTGAGGGCACATCCCATAAGTGACGCTGCTGTGAGAAGTCTGCCGAGAGCTGCTGAACATACGGCAGAGGTACCGTGAATCTCTTGCGCCTTATTGACTATATCTGTTGAATCGACAGCCATAATTGTAAGGGTGCCGTCCTGTGAAATACATCTTACTGATTTACCCATAAGATATTCCTTTCTATATATAATACTGATTGTGTCATTATTGTGTTCCGTGTTTTCTGGCAACAAAAACTGCTCTTTGTGTCTTATCACTTACACTTTGCTTAGTCATTTCTTCGTACACTGCCAAAACCTCAAATTTGCAGTCCTCAAGCCAGGACTTGATATCATCAAGCTCATAAGCCCTCTCTGAAAACTCTTCGCTATACCTGTAGTAGGTTTCCTCGTCCTCTTCATCTTTTTCAAAAAGGTCAAGGCTGATAGTGGTCACAAGGTTTTCGTCAGTGCTGTTTTGCCAGACACAGTAAACCTCATCCAGATCGTATATAAAAGTATTGTCGCCTAAAATTTTCCTGTGCTTATAAGGTGTGTTGACATCAAAAACAAAGATGCCCTTATCCTCCATAAAGAGGGATACTCTGCGAAAAATCTCTTTGACTGTGTCTTCGTCGGTGACGTGGTTAATGCTGTCAAGAGTCGACACAGCTGCATTAACGGTTCCGAAAAGGTCAAGCTCTTCCATTCTCTGACAAAGGAATATAACATCTGCACCGGTTTCTATTTTCTTTTCCTGAGCCTGAGTTAGCATTTCTTCCGAGCCGTCAACACCCACAACGTCATAACCTTTTTCGGCAAACATCAAGGACAATGTCCCCGTACCGCAAGCCAAATCAAGTAAAATCCCCTCGCTGACACCGTTTTCAGCAAGGAGACCGCAAATGTATTCGCACCTTTTATCATAATCGACATTCTCTGTGAGCATATCGTAATAATAAGCAAAATCGCCGTAAGATGCCATAACTGTACCTTAATCTTCTTTCGCAAAAATTTTGTCGTAACCACCCTTGCCGAATGCAAGTGAACGGTTAACACGGCTGATAGTTGCTGTGCTTGCGCCTGTTTCAGCAACAATATCACTGTATACGCGCTTTTCTGAAAGCATTTTTGCAACTATAAGTCTCTGAGCAATTGAAGCAAGTTCTGTCTTTGTGCACATATCGTCGAAGAGAGCTTCACATTCTTCGTAGTTTTCGATTTTGAGAATAGTCTTATAAAGATAATCGATATTCTCCTGGATTTTTACGTTGTTTCTTTCCGCCATAATTTTTATTTTCTCCTTTTAAATGGCCATATGATTTTTATATTTTAACACACTAAACCAAAAAAGTAAAGGTGTTTTCACAATTTAAAGTGACTTTTTATTTTTTTGGTGATTATAATGATATTTGGGCCTATTTTTGTGTGATTTTTACCAATGAAAGTTTTATACTTACAGACACACTACGTGATTTTAGCAAAACAATTAGTTTTTTTCTTACATTTTATATAGGATGAACCTTTAGGTTCTTTCGCTCAAACCACTTGGCTCTTACTTTTGCACAATGTGGCAAAAGTAAGTTTGCCTCATAGAACTGAGAAATGTTCTCTGTTTCTCGGGCACTCTTTTCTCTACGTCACTATTTAAAACAGCTTTTCTGCAATAAGTCCGCTACTTTGTCGTTCTTTAATAAGTCTGTTAATCGTCCGGCGCACTTTGGGATGTTTCACACTGCCCTCTACCCGACATTCGAAAGTCGCTAACAGTAATGTTTTGGAAAGTCTTTCGGGGTGAGTTTGCTTTTCTGACGATGACTTTTAGTTTGATATGGAGGGTGGTGCGGCTCCGTGAAATCGCCTGCGATTTCCGAGGACGCCCCACAGGGTGTCCTCGTGCCGAATTTCATTCGGCGACGGAGCCGCCTGCCGCAATCTCCCCTGACTGAAATAAAGCTGTATTTTATATTCATACTCGTAAATTTTACGGGGATTACTTTCCTTTTGTTTGAAGTCAATCTCAATTTCGGATTCCCAATCAGATAAATTCCTCTTGAAATTAACTGACAAATTATGTATAATAATCAGGTAATATATGGAAAGGGTGTTTTTATGTCATATTCACTGAAAATCACATTAACTGTTTTACTTTGCATTGTAGCTGTAGTAGCTGTTTTATACCTTGGTATCAGCCTTCTCTTTTTCCTTATGGCTCTTGGCAGCAAGAGAAGAAAAGATGAAACCATTCCCTGCAAAGGTTCTCTTTTTGAAAAGAATGCCGACAATATAAACCTTGTTACAGGCTACAAGTGGTACGACACAACTTATCGCCAGCACGTAACAATCAAAAATCGTAAAGGCACAACTCTTCACGGTATGGAATTCCGCAACCCCTCAAACAGCAATGTATGGGCTGTTGTCATTCACGGCTGGACTAACTGCAAACGCGAAATGTCAAGCTATGCTATGGAATACTATAACCGCGGTTTCAATGTGCTTATTCCCGATATGAGAGGTCACGGCAACAGCGAAAGCAAATTCGTTACAATGGGTTGGCTTGACAGACTTGATATCACTGACTGGCTTTACAGTATTGCTGAAGAAAATCCAAAATCAAAAATCATCATCCACGGCATCTCAATGGGCGGTGCGACAACAATGATGACCACAGGCGAAAAGCTCCCCGAAAACGTTGTACTTGCAGTTGAAGACTGCGGCTTTGCAAATGTAAAGGATATTCTCGCTGATCGTTGCGACAGAAAGTATCATCTTCCCTCAAAACTTCTTATGCCCGGTGTATCTTTTATGAATAAGATTTTCAATGGCTTCTTCCTTGGTCAAGCTTCATCAATTGAACAGCTTAAGAAGTCCAAGACTCCCACACTGTTTATTCACGGTGATAAGGATGATTTCGTTCTTGTTTCAAATCTTGAACCTGTATTTAATGCCTGTGCAGCACCTAAAGAAAAGCATATTATTAAAGGAGCAGAGCACGCTCTTTCATCTCACTGGTTCCACGAAGAGTATTGGCAGGTTGTTGACAAATTCCTTGAGAAATATCTCTACGGTGTGAAAGCATAAACAGACAAATTAATATTATGAAACGCAGATTAACCTCTGCGTTTTTATTTTTGCTTTTGAATATCAGACGAACTTTGTGGCAAGATAAAAAGGAACAAAGGTGGTGAGACAATGCGAAGCAGCGGAATACTTTTACCGATATTCTCTCTGGGTGGTGATTTTGGCATAGGTACTCTCGGAGAAAAAGCCTATGAGTTTGCAGATTTTCTTTCTGCTTCAGGTCAGAAATATTGGCAGATACTTCCTCTTAATCCCACCGCCTACGGCAACAGTCCATATCAGAGTCCAAGCGTTTTTGCCGGCAACCCCTATTTCATCGATCCGAAGCTGTTATATGAAAGCGCCCTCATCAGCAAAAGCCAGCTTGACACCTGTAAAAGCGAAAACACCGGGGCTGTGGACTATGCCGACCTTTATAAAAAGCGTCTGCCCATTATAAAGCAAGCTGCAAAGCAGATTTCAGGCAGTGATAAAGAGTACCTTGCCTTTTGTGAAAATCAGTGCTTCTGGCTTGAAAAATATTCGGTTTTTATGGCTCTTAAAGAGAAAAATCAAATGCTTCACCACTTCACCTGGCAATATAAAAGCGCCGAAGATATAGCATCACTGAAAAAAGAAATCTCCTTCCAGAGTAAAATTCAGTATTTGTTTTACACTCAATGTTTAGCCTTGAAAAAATATGCCAATGCTAAAGGCGTTCATATTATCGGTGACTTGCCTGTGTACCCTGCCGAGGACAGCAGCGACTACTATTTTTCACCTAATATGTTTCTTTCCGACGTGGTGGCAGCCTGCCCGCCCGACGCTTTCAATATAAACGGTCAGCTTTGGGGCAACCCCGTCTATGACTGGGATAAAATGAAAGCCAATGATTTCCTTTGGTGGAAAGAACGCCTGTGGCACTCAGCACAAATATACGACAGTATACGAATAGACCATTTCAGAGGCTTTTATGAATATTTCAGCACGTCGAAAGGTGCCACTGCCAAAGAGGGCAGTTGGTCAAAGGGCCCGGGTCTTGACTTTTGCAATATGGTCAGAAAAACTTTCCCCGACCTTGATATAATCGCTGAAGATCTTGGCTTTCTTACCGATGAAACAAGAGAATTTTTCAGAAAGAGTACCTTTGATACAATGAAAGTTCTTCTATTTGCTTTTGACGAAAGAGACAGTGAATATCTCCCTCACAACCACATAAAAAATTCTGTGGTCTATACCGGCACTCATGACACTCCGACAGTTCTGCAGTGGATTTGCTCCAGCGACAGCAATACCCTCACAAGAGCTATGGACTATCTCGGCGCTCCTTCCATTTATACTCTGGGAGATTATTTCATCAGAGGTACTTTTTCATCAGTGTCAAAGAGAGCCATTATTCCTCTTCAGGACTGGCTTAAGGTAGGCTGTGCAGGCAGAATCAACACCCCGGGGACCACAGGTAACAATTGGATGTGGCGTATAAATGACTCAGCTCTTACAAAAAATCTAAGTGAAAAAATATTATCATACACAAAAATATACTCAAGAAATCAGGAGGAATAACCTTGAAAAAACTCATTTGCATCTTATCTGTTATAGCTGTTATTCTCACTTTCACCGCCTGCGGAAAAGGAAATGACGGCAAAGTAACAACAAACAATCAAACCTCGGATTCGTCTTCATCTGCTCCCGACACAAACACAGCAAAGGGGCAAGTCTATTTTCTCAACTTCAAGCCCGAGGTGGGGCAGATCTATGAAGAAATCGCAAGAGAATATGAAGCCGAAACAGGAGTAAAAGTCAAGGTGGTCACTGCCGCAAGCGATACCTATGAACAGACTCTCACCTCAGAAATTGCCAAAGCCAACGCGCCTACAATTTTTCAGATTAACGGCCCTATCGGTTATGAAAGCTGGAAAAACTACTGTGCTGACCTGAAAGACACAAAGCTTTATTCTATCCTCAGCGACAAAAGTCTTGCCATCGCATACAATGACGGAGTTTACGGCATTCCCTATGTTATCGAGGGGTACGGCATTATCTATAACGAAGCAATCACTGACAAATATTTTGACCTTGAAACTAAAAACACCGACCTTACATCTATGGATCAGGTCAACTCTTTCGATAAATTCAAGGCTCTAGTAGAAGATATGACAAAACATAAAAGCGAGCTTGGTATTGAAGGCGTATTTGCTTCAACATCTTTTGCACCCGGCAATCAGTGGCGCTGGAACACTCATCTTTTAGGTGTGCCTTTCCACTATGAATTTGATGAACTTGATCAATATGACAACAGTACTCTCGCAGGTCTTAACAGCAAAGAATTTGCCTTTGAAAATGATGAGGCTTTCAGAAATATCTTCGATTTGTATCTTGCCAATTCTGTGACTGAAAAGAAGCTCATCGGTTCTAAGAGCGTCAATGACTCTATGTCCGAGTTTGCTCTGGGAAAAGCCGCTATGGTGCAGAACGGCTCCTGGGCATATAGTGAAATCAGTGCCACCGAGGGTAACACAGTACAGGCTGACAAGGTGAAGATGCTCCCCATTTATATGGGGCTTGAGGGCGAAGATGATCAGGGTCTTTGCATCGGCACAGAAAACTATCTCGCCATTAACTCAAAAGCTTCACCCGAAGATCAGAAAGCATCGGAAGATTTTCTCTATTGGCTTTTCTCATCAGAAAAAGGCAAGCGCTATGTCAGTGAAAAACTCGGCTTTGTGACACCTTTTAACACTATGACTGATGTTTCTCTCAAAGATCCTCTGGCAAACGAACTTCTTGACTGGTCAAACAGAGACGATATCGATTCAGTCCCCTGGGCATTTATCTCATTCCCGGGCATCGCATTCAAGGACGAAGTGGGCAACGCTCTTCTTGATTACGCTCAGGGCACAAGACCCTGGTCCGAGACTGCCGAGAGAATCAGAGACGCCTATAAAAAGGCAAAGTCTCAGTAAACTTTACGGTTGCGGCGGCTCCGCTGTCGAAGCGAGCTTCGACACGGGGATGCTGCGCATCCCCGCAAATCGCTGCGCGATTTAGCGGAGCCGCCTGCCCACCTTCACCGCAAACCAACAACTTTTACAAACAAGGCAAAACAACACTTACAGAAAGGGCGAATATCCGATGAACGATACTCTGAAAAAATATTACGGCATATTCGCCCTGCCTACCACGGCAGTTTTCACTGTGGTTTTTCTCATACCTTTTATCCTGGGCCTCTATCTGTCATTCTGCGATTTCACCACCGTAAGCGACAGCGTTTTCACAGGAATAAGCAACTATAAAGAAGTCTTCGCTGACGAAAACTTTCTTAATGCACTTTGGTTTACGGTAAAATTCACTGTGGTCAGTGTGATCAGCATAAACATAATTGCCTTTTCTCTTGCACTTCTGCTGACCAATAAAATCAAGGGCACCAACTTCTTTCGTACCGTCTTTTTTATGCCGAACCTCATAGGAGGTATAGTCCTCGGCTATATATGGCAGCTTATCATAAACGGCATTTTATCTTTTGCAGGGGTCACAATCACCTATGACCCGACTTACGGCTTCTGGGGTCTAGTGGTACTGATGAACTGGCAGATGATCGGCTATATGATGATTATTTACATCGCAGGCATCGGCAACATTCCAAAAGACCTTATCGATGCCGCCAAGGTGGACGGTGCATCATCTTTTGATATTCTCCGCCACGTGACTATACCTATGGTTATGCCCTCGGTGACTATCTGTCTTTTCCTGACTCTCACCAACGCGTTCAAGCTCTTTGACTCTAACCTGGCTCTCACAGACGGTGCGCCCTCTCGCCAGACGGCTATGCTTGCTCTGGATATCTACAAAACTTTCTACGGCGCTGTCGGCTCTCAGGGTATCGGTCAGGCAAAGGCTGTGGTATTCTTTCTCCTGCTTGCCGTAGTGTCATTGGTACAGCTTAAAATCACAAGAAAAAGGGAGGTTGAAGCGTGAAAAAATATAAAAATAAACTCATTTTTCTGCTTCTTGTTATAGTCTCTCTTGCTTTTCTTTTCCCGGTTCTCATTGTGCTGATGAACTCTTTCAAAAATAAGCTCTATATCAGCACAGAGCCATTCTCTTTTCCCACTGCCGACACCTTCGCAGGACTGAGAAATTATACAGAAGGTCTTGTAAAAACGGGATTTTTCTCAGCATTTTTCACTTCCCTTTTTGTGACGGTACTGTCTGTGGGTGCAATAGTTCTCTTTACATCAATGACTGCCTGGTACATCACAAGAGTGAAAAACACTTTCACGCGGCTCAGTTATTACATCTTTGTTTTTTCTATGGTGGTACCCTTTCAGATGGTGATGTTCACCACAGTCAAAACTGCGGACTTGCTGAGTCTCGACAACCCCTTAGGTCTCGTGGTTTTATATCTTGCTTTCGGCTCAGGACTTAGTGTTTTTATGTTCAGCGGTTTTGTAAAAAGTATACCGAAAGAAATCGAAGAGGCAGCTATGATTGACGGCTGCGGACCAATCAGGACATTTTTTCTTGTGGTCTTTCCTCTGATGAAGCCCACCACCATTACAGTTGCAATACTCAACGCAATGTCGATATGGAATGACTATCTCCTGCCTTATCTTGTCATCGGCAGTGACTATAAGACTATCCCTATTGCAATTCAGTATCTCCGTGGCGGCTACGGCTCTATTGATATGGGTGCTATGATGGCGATGCTTGTGCTTTCAATTGTACCGATTATTATATTCTATCTCCTTTGCCAGAAGCACATCATCAAGGGCGTTGTGGCAGGAGCAGTTAAAGGCTAATTCGGAATTATGAATTCGGAATGCGGAATTGCAACCAACTTTCCTCTAAGAGAAATGTTTCTGTCCAGGATTTCCCCTGCTCTTTATGTTATAAAATTAAGCAACATATCAGTTATATTAAAAATCAAACTCATCCTTGTTAACCCTGCAGGAATCAGGTTGTTTCTTTGACGGAATTGTCCCGCAATTCCGAATTCCGCATTCCTAATTCTCCTAAGGAGGTTTCTATGTCTTCTCTCACCCTCAATAACGTTTCCAAAATTTACCCTGATGGCTATAAGGCTGTGGACAGCTTTTACCTGACTATCCCCGACAAAGAATTTCTTGTTCTCGTCGGGCCCTCAGGCTGTGGCAAAAGTACCACCCTTAGAATGATTGCAGGTCTCGAAACCATAAGCGAAGGCGAAATCAACATAGGCGACAAGGTGGTCAACAACGTTCAACCTAAAGACCGCGATATCGCTATGGTTTTTCAGTCCTATGCTCTTTATCCTCACAAGAGTGTTTATAAAAATATCGCATTCTCTCTTGAAAGGCGCAAGATGCCCAAAGGTGAAATCGACAAGCGTGTACGCGAAGCTGCGAAGATTCTTCACATTGAGCATCTTCTTGACAGAAAGCCAAAAGCCCTTTCAGGCGGTCAGCGACAGCGAGTGGCTCTCGGCAGAGCTATTGTCAGAGACCCTGCTGTGTTTTTATTCGATGAACCTCTTTCCAATCTTGACGCTAAACTCCGCACACAGATGCGCACCGAAATTGCCCTTTTGCACAAACGTCTCGGCACAACTTTTATCTATGTCACCCACGACCAGACAGAAGCTATGACTATGGGCGACAGAATTGTTGTAATGGACAACGGTGTCATTCAGCAGACGGACACCCCTGAAAATCTCTATCACAAACCAAAAAATATTTTTGTGGCATCTTTCATAGGCTCCCCAACTATGAATTTTCTTGAGGGCACTCTCGAAAAAAATGAAAAGGGATTCTATGTAAGAGTCGGCGATGATATTTTCCCCACCACTAAGAAAACTGAGAAAATGGAAAAGCACTTGGGCGAAACCGTCACTCTAGGCATAAGACCCGAAGACCTGACAATTGATGTTAACGGAAGCAGTCTTACGGGCATTCTTAAAGTTCAGGAAAACCTGGGCAGTGAAGCATATATCTATATACAATACGGCAGTGTACTTTTAACGGTGAAGTCGCCTGTTGTGAGCACCAAAAATACAGGCGAAGAGATTTTCTTTTCAGCAAAGAGTGATAAAATTCACATTTTCCACACAGGCAGTGGAGAAAATATAGGGATTGAATGAGAGATTCTGCTAACCTTGCAGTAGCGGCGGCTCCGCAAAATCGCAGGGCGATTTTCGCCGGCTGCCGTGGCATCCGGCGTGCCGAAGCCCTCGGGGCTTCGGTGCGGAGCCGCCTCCACCCTCCTGATCCGACTAATATTTATACATATGACTACCTTGAAAGTGTAAAAAAATGCAAATATGCTTGACTTTATACTATTATAATGATAGAATAACCTCGCAAATATTTATAAAATAACGGAGGTTAGAAAATTATGAAAAAGTTTTTAGCAATCGCTCTTGCTGCTGTTATGCTTTTCGCTCTTGCAGCTTGCGGCGGTAACACACAGCCCACAGAAGTCGTAAAAATCATCGATATCAACCTTACAGAAGAAGAATACGCTTTTGGTGTTGACAAAGATCAGCCTGAACTTCTTGAAGCAGTAAACAAATTCATCGATAAGATTATGGCAGACGGTACTTTCGACGAAATCTGTAACAAGTATTTCGGCGACGGCGAACCCACACCTGTAAAATCAGCAATTGAGGATGTCTCAAAGGATCAGCTTATAGTTGCTACCAACGCTGCATTTGCTCCCTTCGAGTATATGGAAGGTGACTCATACTACGGTATCGATATGGAAATCGCTGCACTTCTTGCTGAAGAACTTGGCAAAGAACTTGTCATCAACAATATGAAGTTCGATTCAGTTTGTCTTTCAGTTGGTGAACACAAGTGTGATATCGCTATGGCAGGTCTCACAGTTAACGAATCAAGAAAAGAAGTAGTTAACTTCTCAAAGTCATACTACAACGCTTATCAGAAGCTCATCGTTAAAGCTGATGATACAACATTTGATGCTTGTACAGATGCTGCTTCAGTTGACGCTATTCTCAATGCAACAGAAGGCACAGTAACAGTCGGTTACCAGAACGGTACAACTGCCGACTTCTACGTCAATGGCGATGCTGACTGGGGCTTTCACGGTCTTAATGTTAACGCTCAGGTTTATGACAATGGCGCGCTCGCAGTCCAAGACCTTATTAACGGCAACATCGATTATGTTATCATTGATGCTGATCCAGCAGTTATATAGTAGAAAACTTCAACGCTATTGGCTGATTACAAACAAAAAACTAATACACAGTGCCTTACTCAAATCGGTAAGGCATTGTTAATGTAAAAGGAAATACGACT
>JAZQZO010000206.1:0-2891 GCA_045634065.1 Acutalibacteraceae bacterium | reverse complement strand
AGTATCTGCCATCATAATACATTGATAAATTGTAAAATTCACCGATAGCCTCAACTGCCTTTTCGGCTATCTTATCCGGGTAGATGTGACAGTGAGAGTCAATTATCGGATAATTCATTATAATTCACCTTTTATTGCCTTTCAAATAAAACAGCCCAAAAATGCTTTCAGGCTGTTTCAGAATATATTCGTAAGTTATGCTGTTTCCACCGAGTTGGCTTTCTGAAGCCCGTACTTCTCGATAGCTTCTTCACGCATCTTGTATTTAAGGATTTTACCTGCAGCATTCATCGGGAAAGCATCAACAAAGTCTACATACTTTGGAACCTTATGTTTAGCCATATGGTCGCGTACAAACTGCTTCATTTCCTCAACGGTCATAGTTTCGCCCTCTTTGAGAATGATACAAGCTGCAATTTCTTCACCGTACTGTTCATCGGGTACGCCGATAACCTGAACGTCACTGACCTTAGGATTAGTGTAGATGAACTCTTCGATCTCTTTTGGATAGATATTTTCACCGCCACGGATAATCATATCCTTAAGACGACCTGTGATACGGTAGTTACCTTCTTCGGTCTTGCAAGCAAGGTCGCCTGTGTGAAGCCAACCGTCTTTATCAATAGCGCTTGAGGTTGCCTTGGGCATCTTGTAGTAGCCCTTCATAATGTTGTAACCTCTTGCAACGAACTCAGCGATTTCACCTACGGGTAAGTCCTCACCTGTTTCAGGGTCAACGATCTTACATTCGATTTCAGGAAGTGCTCTGCCGACTGTTGAAACACGAACTTCAAGTGAATCATCAGTTGAACTCATAGTACAACCGGGTGAAGCTTCAGTCTGACCGTAAACGATTGTGATTTCGTTCATATGCATCTTATCAACAACGTCTTTCATTGTTGCAATGGGACAAGGTGAACCTGCCATAATACCTGTTCTCATATATGAGAAGTCGGTCTTTTCGAAGTCGGGATGCTCTAAAAGAGCGATAAACATTGTTGGTACACCGTGGAAAGCTGTAATCTTTTCCTGATTGATGCAAGCAAGAGCAGGCTTAGGTGTAAAGTAAGGCAGAGGATAAAGAGTTGCACCGTGAGTCATTGATGCTGTCATAGCAAGCACCATACCAAAGCAGTGGAACATAGGCACCTGAATCATCATTCTGTCAGCAGTTGAGAGGTCCATTCTATCACCGATGCACTTACCGTTGTTTACAACATTATAGTGAGTGAGCATAACCCCCTTGGGGAATCCTGTTGTACCTGATGTGTACTGCATATTGCATACATCATTGGGGCTTACACCTGCGGCAATTCTATGCACTTCTTCAAGAGGTACATTTTCGCTTCTTTCAATAGCTTCTTCCCAAGTGAGACAGCCTTTCTTCTTAAAGCCAACTGTAATTACATTTCTGAGGAAGGGCAATCTGCGACAGTGGAGAGGTTGACCGGGCTTTGTATTTTCAAGCTCAGGACAAAGCTCACCGATAATATCTGAATAGTGTGAGTCACGGTAAGACTCAATAAGAATAAGAGTGTGAGTATCAGACTGCTTGAGAAGGTACTCAGCCTCGTGAATTTTATAAGCTGTGTTAACTGTAACAAGTACAGCGCCAATTTTTGTTGCCGCCCAGAATGCAATGTACCACTGAGGAATGTTAGTAGCCCAGACTGCAACGTGACTGCCGGGTTTAACACCTAAGTCAAGGAATGCACGACAGCACTCATCAACATCATCTCTGAATTCAGCATATGTTCTTGTATAGTCAAGAGTTGTATATTTGAAAGCGAGCTGATCAGGGAACTCTTCAACCATCTTGTCAAGAACCTGAGAGAATGTCTTTTCAATAAGAGTTTCCTTTTTCCATACATACTTACCGTTTTCGCGGTTGTTGTAGTAGAGGTGGCTCTTGCTTCTTGAGGGTGCGTGGAACTTCTGCATATACTGACTAAAGTGAGCGAGAATTACATCAAGTTCGTCAAGATCGCTCATCCATTCAAGATTCCAGTCAAGCGCAATATAACCACTATAGTTAACTGATGCCAGGGCATTAATCATAACATCAGTTGGAATTTCGCCTTCACCAATGAGACAGTACTCCCCGTCTGAGTCTTTAATGTGAACGTGCTTAACATATGCACCGAGGTTTGTAATAGTCTTTTCAGGCTCCTCACCTTTTACGCAGAATGTATGATACATATCCCAGAGTGCAGCAATTGAATCGCAGGAGAACTCCATAAGCACATCACGAAGAACACTTGTATCAGCAAAGATACCCTTTGTCTTAAGAAGAATAGTTACATTCTTTTCATAAGCATATTCGTGTACCTGTGAAAGGACATTGATAACATTTGCCTTTGCGTTTTCGCCCTCTGAAGCAAAAAATGCAACATAGGGAACTTTAATTGATGAAGCAAAGTCAATATAACTTTTGATTTTGCTTACAGTCTCGGCAGAGTCCGCGGAAGCGATATCGTCACTGTATGAAACGACAGGTATATTAAGACCCTTATCTCTTAAACTGCGAAGGGTCGCACCAGAGTTATATTTGTCAAATTCACCGTTTTTCTGAAAATATGATGGATATGCACTTGCACAAAGATCAATGCCTTTATAATCGTTTTCAATTGCAAGGTCTATCATATCCTGCCAGGAGTAATCTTCCCAGCCTTTGACACTGAAAGAAAGCTTCAACATATTTTACGCCTCCTCATAAACAATCTTGTTGAGAGCATTAAGGTAAGCTCTGATACTTGCACCGATAATGTCTGTTGAGAGACCCTTACCTGAATAAAGTTTGCCGTTTGAACGAAGTTTAACAACAGCTGAGCCAACAGCTTCCTGACCTTCGGTCACAGACTGAATCTGGAAATCATCAAGCTCATAGTGAT
>JAZQZO010000205.1:0-2591 GCA_045634065.1 Acutalibacteraceae bacterium | reverse complement strand
TCCTGTGTATTTGTTTCTGCGAGCATTGCGAAGCCTGTCTGACGGCAAGCGTATACGTCTGAATGGTCGCCGAAAATGTTAAGAGCGTGAGAAGCTACACAACGTGCTGATACGTGGAATACGCAGGGAAGAAGCTCACCGGCGATCTTGTACATATTGGGGATCATAAGAAGAAGACCCTGTGAAGCTGTGTAGGTAGTTGTAAGAGCACCTGCTGCGAGTGAGCCGTGAACAGTACCTGCGGCACCTGCTTCTGACTGCATTTCAACAACGTTTACTCTTGTTCCGAAAATGTTCTTAAGACCCTGAGCAGACCACTGATCAACATAGTCAGCCATGGGGCTTGACGGGGTAATGGGATAAATACCTGCTACTTCTGTAAACGCATAGGATACGTGAGCAGCGGCATTATTACCGTCCATGGTTTTCATTTTTCTTGCCATTGGATTTTTCCTCCTGATATTTTAAATTTTCAATAATTTGCTGAAGAAATTACCACATAGTATTTTAACACTTTCTTTTCAATATGTAAATAGAAATTCATTAAAAACATTTGCCTTTCATTCCAAAAAATGAAAGTTTAACGCTTATTAACACATTTGCGATTGTCCTGTAGGGTTTATCCTTTATTCCGTACCGCCCTGCGGGCATACAGTACAAAAAAGAGCACCGGAAAACCGATGCTCTTATCAAAGCTTTTATTATTTTGTCTTTTCCTTCTTGGAGGGGTTCATAAGAAGCATACCGATTGCCATAATTACAGCGAAAACGATAAGATAGAAGAGAACGGGGCAGCTGAAGCCCTGACCTGCTTCTTTTGCGGTGATGTAAGGAACATAACCGTGTGAATAGAGAGCAGCGATAACCATGAAGCCTGAGCCGATGATACCAAGTACGGGTAACACGATTCTCTTTAATACGGGAAGGCTCTTTTCCTTTCTGATGAACTGAATGAACATGGGAATGTAAAGAGCATAGATTGTGATGATGGGAAGCTCTGATGAGTCAAAGCTGAACTTGCCGAACCAGGGTGTGGGAGCAAGGTTTGCACCGTAGAAGTATACGAGCCATGCAGCAACAACAACAAGACCGATGATGCATGAGTTTGAGGGCATACCTGAAGCAGGGTCGATCTGCTGCATAAGCTTCTGCTTGGGACCCATGTTACGTACTGAAAGTGAGTACATACCGCGGATACAGCCGATAAGAAGACCGTTGAGAGTACCAAGGCAGGAAACTGCAACGAAGAGGTTAAGAATGTTACCGATAACGTTACCGAAAACTGTAACGAATGCGGGAGCAGTACCCTCTGTTCTGAGTGTATCAACTGAAGCACCGCCTGCAACGCCGATATAGTAAAGAAGGTATATAGCGATGATAACGATACCGCCTAAAATAAGAGCGATGGGAAGATTCTTCTTTGAGTTCTTGATTTCTGAGTTGATTGATGTTGCAAGAATCCAGCCTTCGTATGCGAAAGCGGTAGCAACAACCGCACCGAAGAGAGGTGAAATGTCGCCTGCACTTGTTGCGAAGTTTGAAGCAAGAATTGATACGGGCTCGTTGTCGATGTTGTGTGTGAAGCCGTAAACTGTACCTACAACAGCCATAAGAAGAAGCGGGATAAGCTTGATGAAGGTTGCGCTTATCTGAAGCTTACCTGCAAGCTTTGAGGAAAGTGTGTTTACTGCGAATACACAGATAAGAATAAAACCTGCAAGAACGAAGGTTTCGGAGCCTGTTACAGGGTTACCTGCAAGCTGGAAATCAGGGTTAACCGAAACAACGAAGGTGAGGAAGTATCTTGCAGTAAGCCATGCAAGAACCGATGTCATTGCGGGTGTGTAGATGATTGTAGCGAACCATCCCATAAAGTATGCGTACTTACCGCCGATTGTAGCTTCAGCGTAGTCAACAAGACCGTTAACCTTTTCGTAGCGCTGAGCCATAACGCAGAATGCGAGAACGCAGAAGATCATTACGAGACCGCCGATAATCCATGCGATGATACCGAGGGGCATATCGCCGTTTGTTTTGTCGAGAATTGCCTGTGCTTTAAAGAATACACCTGAGCCGACAACTGTACCGACAACCATACAGATTGCCATCAGCAGGCCGTATTGCTTTTTAAGTCCGTTTCCGTTTTCCATAAGATTCCGTCCTTTTTAAAAAATATTTTATTCATTATACACCACAAATACGTAAAAGTAAACATATTTCCAAAAAATAATTCACCAAAAGCAGTATCTTATCCCCTTTTACGCCTTTTCAATAATATAGCAATAAAAACCAGCAAGGGAATCCGTAATTTTCCGCTTTTCAGCCGCTGTGATTTTCTTCGAAAAGTACCGAAGACTCCCCTTTCCCGTAACAGTCCGATTTTTTACATAAAAATCCTTTTGTTAAAAATTTGTTCACATTTTCAACCGTTCTATGTGCTAAAGTATTGTTATAAGTATATTATAAACTTTGTAAAGGAGAGAAAAATATGAATCTTCAGAAACTCATTGACAAAAAAGACGTTGCAACCAAATATATGATTGATGAAATCACATATATCTGCAACACATTCGAAAAGCGTGCCCCCGGCT
>JAZQZO010000204.1:0-2448 GCA_045634065.1 Acutalibacteraceae bacterium | reverse complement strand
GGTGTACCGCCACAGTACCACTTATCGCAGTTATCAGATGTTGTACCTGTTTTTGCAAAAGTCTGGAATCTGCTGATATTTGAGCCGTAACCTGTACCGTTAGACTGAGTTACAGCCTTAGTGAGCATATTAAGCATACTCTGAGCAGTTGAATCTTTAATAGCCTGCTCAGGCTGAGTCTTTGATCTGTCAAGAAGAACATTGCCATATCTGTCAGTTACCTGATAGTAGCTGTAGGGTTCGAAATATCTGCCACCATTACCGAAACTTGCAAATGCAGCTGCCATTTCAAGGGTGGTTACACCTGTGTTGGTACCGCCAACAGCAAGTGGGCTGAGGTCTTCGTCAAAGGCTCCAAGGTTAAGATGGAATCTCTCATTGCAGTATTTGAAACCTGTTTTTGTACCCAATGATTCTTTAAGAATTCTGACAGGTATAGTATTAAGTGAGCGTACAAGTGCCTCTTCCACAGTAAGGTATTCCTCTGAACCATAGTCACCGTTGAAGTTTCTTGGCCAGTCTTTGCCGTTATTGTACTTTTCAAGAGCCTTATCATAAATAAGCGAAGACGGAGTGATAGAACCTATATCAATTGCAGGAGCATAAACGCCCAAAGGTTTGATTGATGAACCCGGCTGTCTCTTTGCTCGCTGGTCAACAGCTCTGTTATAAACTCTGTTTGCGGTTTTCTCACCGGTACCGCCTGCGAGAGCAACTATTCTGCCCTGATAGTCCATAACAACCATTGATGAGTCAGGGTACTCTCCATAGGAGTCTTTAGAAGAATACGGGAAGCCTGTTCTGTTTTCGTAGGCATCCTCTACTATTTTCTGCACACCAAGATCAACAGCAGCATAAATCTTAAGACCGCCGTAGTAAACCTTGCGCAAAGCCTCGTTATAGTCATAGTCATATTCTTTCTGAAGGTCAGCGATAACCTGATCAACTACATACTCCTCATACCAGGAAAGGATTGAGTTATTTTTATTTCCTGAACCGCCTGAGCTTGAAGATGAACTTCCCTTAGGTTTAACCTTGGTATCTATCTGTGTGTATTTATCATACTGCTTCTGAGTGATTTTTCCCTCGTCAAACATATACCAAAGACAAGTGTTTTTTCTCTTCATACACTCTTCAAAGTTTGCATAAGGGTTCTTACTGTAAGGTGACTGTGTGATGCCTGCAAGAGTTGCGCACTCAAGAAGTGTCAGTTCGCTTACATCTTTTCCGAAGTAGGTTTCGGCAGCAGTTTTAACACCGTAGCAGCCTGCACCAAGTGAAACCGTGTTCAGATACGCCTCGAGAATATCTTTCTTTGAGTAGTGTTTCTCAAGGTTGAGAGCTCTGATAATCTCATTGAATTTACGATTGAAGGTTGCTTCGTTGTCGTTGGTGAGGTTTTTGATAAGCTGCTGAGTGATAGTTGAACCGCCCTGACCCCAAAGGTCCGGGTCAACAATAACACCGATGGTACGAATCCAGTCCACACCCGGATGACTGTAGAAACGCTTATCTTCAAGGCACACGAAAGCGTTGAGAAGGTTCTGAGGTATTTCATCATAGTCTACCCAGATACGGTTTTCTTCACCGTGAAGACGCGCAAGTTCAATCACGTTATTCTCGCTGTCATAACCATACATAATCGAGGTCTGATTCTGCGAGCTCTTGTAGTTTTCAAGATCTATAGCCTTTCCGCCGTTGACAAAAGAGTCAACATATGAAAGCACGGAATTGCCGACTGTGATAAATGTCAGCATACCTGCCACAAACACGCAGAAGAATATCAGAAAGAAAGTAAAAATCACAGGGTGCTTCTTTCTCTTCTTTTTATTTTTTGCTTTATTACCCTGAGGTGTTCTGTTCACCTTAGGTGCATTATCCTTTGAATTTTTCGCCATAAAGAGCAGTCCTCCGTAAGCATTATTTAAAGCAAGTCATATAATGACCCATTATCGTTTATTATAATAAATATCTTTCACTAAATCAACCTTAAAAATCCATTTTTTGTAAAAATTAAGAAAATTGTAAGTTATAAACCTTATCTCAGATTTTCTTTTATGAGGACGCGACGAACCCACGCGGCAAAAATTAATTTTATCCCGCCAAGGAGGCTGAGAAAAAAATAATATCATTAAAGTTTTATCTTTGCATTGACAAGACTGAAATATTGATATATAATTATAAAGCTGTCGAGCCGGTGTGTTGGAATTGGCAGACGAGGCGGACTCAAAATCCGTTGGTAGCGATACCGTGCGGGTTCGACCCCCGCTTCCGGCACCAATAAAAGCCTAACATTTTAACTTAAGTTGAAATGTTAGGCTTTTTCTTTTTTGTTTTATTTATATTTTCTTTCCCATAAAAAATATAGAATCACACCGGGAATTGTAAATAGCCAAACGAAAAATGTGTGTCCGCTTTCATTACATATTTCTTTGTTTTTTTTCTTTG
>JAZQZO010000203.1:0-5501 GCA_045634065.1 Acutalibacteraceae bacterium | reverse complement strand
ATGTGAAGTACGCACAGCATTGATATTGTGCTTTTTCATAATGAGGATATCCTCAATCATCAGCTCTTTTGATACTGCACGGCCTGTTTCGTGTGAAAACTCGTGTCTGTTGGTACCTTTGAGTAGGAGTCTTTCACCGTTATAGTAAACGACACTGTCTTTGATTTCAATATGTCTGAAGCCGGTTTTACAGCTTACATATTCGATGTAACTGCCTGCCTTGTTTCTTATAGATATAACTACATTATAGAGATAAGGTTTTTCTGCACTCCAAAGGTTAACAAAAGGAATCTCTGCTGTGAGTACGGCTTCAAAGCCCTCGTCAACAGTTATTGCATCTGTTGCAACGACTCTGCCATCCATATCGTAAACAGTCATCTCTGCTTCGGTCTTGTCAGCGTCCTGACCTAAAATCACCTGAGTGTTGATGGTACCTCCCTTATAAAGGGGTACGTCAGGCTTTGAAACAACCTTGAAGTCAGAGATATACTGACGGTTTGTTGTGTAAATATACACGGGCCTGAAAATGCCTGCAAGACGGAAAAAGTCCTGATCTTCCATCCAGCTTCCTGTGCACCAACGGTAAACCTCAACTGCAAGAGTATTTTCGCCTTCGGTTAGATAGTCGGTGATATCAAATCTGCTCTCTCTGAATGTGCCTTCACTGTAAGCTATTCTTTCATCGTTGATATAGAGGTAATATGCAGATTCCACACCCTCGAAGCAGATAACAACTCTGTCTTTCTTAAAGCCTTCAGGAAGAGTGAATTTTTTTATGTAACAGCCAACGGGGTTATATTCTGTTGGTGCTTCGGGAGCATCAGGCTCCTGAATTCTTTCCCAGGGGTACTGAGTATTTGAATATATATGCTTATCGTAACCGAGACTCTGCCAGGATGAGGGTACGGGAATTGTGTCCCATTCACTGCTGTCAAACTCGGGGTTTGTGAAAGCAAGACTTCTATCACGGTAGGAGTCATAAATATTGAACTTCCATTCACCGCAAAGGTCGAAATATCTCTCAGATTTTTCTTTTACAGCCTCTCTTGCCTTTTCCTCACTGTCGAATGGTACGAAAGATGTGGTTGAGGGCAATCTGTTTATGCCGGTAACTGTTGGCTGATTCTGCCATTCGTTAAAGCCGTCAATTATAATTTTGTTTTCCATTTTATATTTCCTCCCGAAAATAGTGGGTGTTTTATTTTATATTGACCTTATGCTCCATTATATAGCCTGTCAGCGCAAGAAGCCCTGCAGCAACAATTGCTGAGAAAATTGTGCCGCCGATACCGTAGGAAAGGAGAGTGCCCTCGACTCTGAACATATCGGCAAAAGCAAAGAAGACTTTGTCGCTTGCTATGTTGAAAGTAAAGGGGATTTTTTCTGTAAGGAAGTTGCTTGCTGTATTAACAAGAGAAAAAATTCCGAAGAATACCAGAGCGCCGAAAAGTTTGGGGTGCGACTGGAATTTGCCTGTGTTGGCAATAGTTACAACAAAGAAAACATAACCGACATAGGTAATAACTGTGAGAATTGCAAGAACTGCAACTATAATAAGTGCTTCTGCAATAACAAGTCCTGAGGGAATATATTCTGCAATACCGCTGATAGCAAAGGCATCCATAAAGGAGTCAAACATACCTTCGGATTTATCTTTTGCGTAAAGGAAGATAACTAAAAGAGTCGCTGCCATTACAAGGAAACCTACTATTATCCAAATCACTGAAACAATGAGCTTTGAAAGAAGCACTGTGCTGCACTTGACGGGAAGTGTGAAAGTGAGATAACCCTGCTTGCCGTAAAGGGTATCATAGAAATTTTTGATAACAGAAACAAGTGTAACAATAACTGAAGCAACACCTGCAATATAGAGCATAAAGCAGCTCATAACTCCGAGCCAGGTGGAGTTTGCAAGAAGTGCCACTACTGATACGGCAGCAAAAGCCAGGGTTGCAAGATAAATGGTTGCAGTGTATCTTGCAGAATGTTTGATATCGTATTTTAAAAGCTTACCAAGCATAGCTGAATACCTCCTTGAATACTTCTTCGACAGTTTGGCCTTTCTCTTTGATTTCATTGATGTGAGAGTTGACTACTACTTTACCTTTGCTTATCATAAGCACACGGTCGAAGATTCTTTCAACATCGTTTATAAGATGTGTGGAAAGAAGCACAGCTGCATTCTTAGCATAGTTGTTCATAATAAGGTCCAGGATTGCACCTCTTGCGGCAGGGTCAAGACCGCCGAGAGGCTCGTCGAGAATGTAGAGCTTTGCCTGACGGCACATAACAAGAATAAGACTGAGCTTTTCTTGCTGACCTTTTGACATAGTTTTAAATTTCTGGTGAGGGTCAAGTCCGAAATCTGTTACCATTCTCACTGCCTTATCCTTGTCGAAGTCCTCATAGAAGTCTGCGAAATATTCAATAGCATCACCGGGTTTCATCCAATCGGGAAGATATGATGTATCGGGAAGAAAGGCTACCATATTTTTTGTGTATGGACCGATTTCTTCATTGCCGATTTTAACTGTACCTGTATGGTCTTTGATGAGACCTGTGAGAATTTTAATGAGGGTTGTCTTACCGCAACCGTTAGGTCCTAAGAGTCCCACAATTGAGCCCTCTTCTATTTCAAAACTTATATCGTCAAGAACAACCTTTTTTCCGTAGGACTTTCTGAGTCCTTTAACATTGATAATATTTGACATAGTTATCCGCCTTTCGGAGTTTTATCTTTTGCTGACAAGCACAATGGAGAGGAAACTCCACACAGCCTGAAGAAGTATGATTATATAAGGATTAAAGAAAGCAGGGACACCGACAATAACTCCGGCAAGAAGCATAATGAAAGCGAGAATCTGACCTGCAGTGTGCATAAGAAGCACGAATTTATCTTTTTCATAGAGCATCTTTGCGCCTACAACGAGAGCAAAAAGACTCTTCTTATGTTTAGAACACACAAGACAGTTGCTCTGTCTCATTGTTCTGTTGAGTCTGTATTCTTCCATAAGGGCTGTGGCATCTTCTTCGAGAATCTTCACAGTTGAAATATCGGAAGCGAGTTTGAGTGATACAAGACTTTCTGTTATGCAAGGGTCTTTTGTTGTCAGAAGAAGCACAAGACCGGACTTTGCAAAGTACCCTGCCGACTGACGAAGGGTTGGTATTACATCGTAAGACACAAGGAATGTTGCGGTCAGTTCACCGTCAACAGCTACATACATACAGCATTTGTTGCCGGCATAAGCTCTTTCTTCCTGTTTGGTGGGTGCCTGGATTTCATTTTTTATAAGCATTTTTCTGTTGCCGACAATAACATCTCTGCCTGCAACAACAGCTCTGTAACCTCTTCTGGGTTCATATTCGAGATCTTCTGCTAATGGAAGTGCACCGTCTATAGTTTCTTCATAGCCGTTAAAACATTCAGCTAAAAGTGAGCCTGTTTCTTTAAGAAGTGCTGCTGTGAGGGTTGCTGAATTTTCAACAGACATACGGCTCATTCTTACTGCTTTGAACTTTGTTACCTTGGCTGTGAAGATATCTGAAGCATCCATAGCAACACCTGCAGATTTTTCCATAACCTTGATGCCGTCAAAAGCTGTTACAGCGGCGTTCATTGCGGCGAGATTTTTGTTTTCTCTGTAAAGATATAAGGTTCGTGCAAATTCGCACAGGGTAGGACCGCAAATACAAATACAAGCTGTGAAAGCAGTGAAGAACATAGCTGTATCTCTGTTTCTTATCATAATCACAGCACCGGCTGCAAAGCCTGCAACAATAACTCCTATGTGAAGGAAGTTGTAGAATTTGTTTTCGCCGGGTCTTGAACCGAGGTTGCCGTTGAGACCTCTTATGGTGTCAGCCTGAGCACAGTAGAGGGTTTTGCCTTTTGCAGAAACGCCTTTTGAAAGCACTTGGGAGTCTGCTTTGTTTTCTACGGCGTGAACACTGTTGAGTACACCGCTTTTAACTACGACTGAAATATTCATAAGAGCAGTTTTTGCTTTTATATTTTCACTTAGTATTGCAATTACTACGGCAAAGAGAGCATAAATGTTATAAAGGTTAATGCCTTCTGTTGCTATTTTGCCCATAATAAGAAGCGCAATCTGATGAACAAGCACAAAAACAAAAAGTATCAGAAGTCCGGTATTGCTGTCGGGCTTGACGCGTTTGATTGATTTGCCTGCTTCCATAAGTCTGTCGTATCCAAATGCTGCAGTTAAAAGTAAAAATGCAATATTGAGAATGCCGTAAAATCTTGCGTTATCCTTAAACAGGAAAGTCAAGGGGTTTGTCTCCTCGGCAGAGTACAGAAACGGAAGGAACGAAAAGACGATCATTATAAACCCGAGAACACTTAAAGCTATAAGTTTTATTTTTTGTTTTGCCATCTTGCCCTGTAGCACAGCTGACAATTCCTTTGCTTTCATCAGCACTTCCTCCTTTTTCTTTTTATTGGCGTTGCCGAGAATGTGGTCGGCGCTTTTTCCTTTGGCGTTGAACACGCCTTTTTTCTTTCGGCTTTCTGCTCTTTCAACGGCTTCGAAAATATCTTCGCCGTCTTCAATTTTCACTCTGTCTGCAACGTTACCCTTGCCGTCACCGGTGGGGGCAGCTTCAAGGATAGTTCTGTCTTCTGTCTTTTTTGAGAGTACACGGAAATTTTGCATAAACTTTTTGTTTTGCTTTTCCTTGGCATCTCTCTTGGCGTTTTGCAGATAAGTGTCGTCGCTGAAAGGTACGTAGCCGTCTTCTTGTTTTATATTAAGTTTAACCTCTTCAAAGCCTTCGTCATCATAAATCTCTTCAGCGTCCATCTGACTTATAGGGGTAATTCCCAGAGATTTAAGCAGGTCGTCAAAGTTGCCGACATACTCAGCACCGCCAAGGGTGCTTTCGCTACCTTTGCTGAAAACAGAAGTGTTTTCAGCAACTTTTTCTTCTGCGGTACCGGTTTCTTCGGCACTATCCTGAGTCTTTTCCTCAGGGAATGCATCTTCTTCGATTACACTGACAGGCTCAAGGTTATCTGTCTTATTAATTTCAGACATAGCCTTTATTCCTTTCACTTTGCTTTTATGCCAAGTCTCTGTCTTGCAACTTCATACATCATAATGCTGGAAGCTACAGAAGCGTTGAGTGATGTGATTTTGCCTCTCATAGGAAGTGAAAGAACAAAATCGCTTTTTTCTTTGATGAGTCTGCCGACGCCTGAGCCTTCAGAGCCAACAACAAGAGCAACAGCGCCACTGAAATCAACCTGACACCAGGGACTGCCGTCCATATCAGCACAGTAAACCCATACACCGCGCTTTTTAAGGTCTTCGATAGTTGATGCAAGGTTGCCTACTCTTGCAACAGGCACATATTCAACTGCGCCGGCAGAAGCCTTTCCTACAGCCCAGGTAAGAGAAGCATTTCTTCTTTTGGGTATAATTACTCCGTGAGCACCTGTACATTCTGCAGTACGGATAATAGCAAGTCGGAGGCCAAGC
>JAZQZO010000202.1:0-3827 GCA_045634065.1 Acutalibacteraceae bacterium | reverse complement strand
GATGCAGGCGGAAAGCAATATCTTTTCCAGCTTGCAGAGATGGTACCCTCAACTGAAAATGTTGAAGCATATTCAAAGATAATAAGAGAAAAGTATTACATACGCTCTCTTATCAATGTTTCTAAGGGAATCATTGATGATGCATCTTCGTCTAATGAATCTGCCGACAGTCTTCTTGAAGCAGCTGAGCAGAAGATTTACGATATCCGTCAAGGCAGAGTAACAAGAGGCCCTGCTAAAATCGGCGATATCATTGTTAACGAGGTTTATGATAAACTTCAGAAGCTCAGCGGTGCAGATAAGGATAAATATAAAGGTTACACCACAGGTTTCATCGATCTCGATAAGGCAATCACAGGTCTTAACAAGTCTGACCTTGTTATTATCGGTGCCCGTCCTGCTATGGGTAAAACCAGTCTTGCTCTCAACCTTGCAAGAAACACAGCTATGATGGGTAAGAAAAAGGTGCTTTTCTTCTCTCTTGAAATGACTAAGGAGCAGCTCGCACAGAGAGTTCTTTCAACTGAAGCTCGTATCGAAAGTACCAAGATGAGAACAGGTAACATCTCAGGTGAAGAGTGGGCAAAACTTGCAACTGCAACTGCGCTTCTAAGCAACTGTGAACTTTATTTTGACGATACTTCCAATATGACCGTTTCAGAAATGAAGTCGAGAATCAGAAGACTTCGTGATGTTGATGCTGTTTTTGTTGACTACCTTCAGCTTATGAAAAGTGGCGGCAGAGTTGAAAGCCGTGTTCAGGAGGTTTCTGAAATCACACGAAACCTTAAGCTTATGGCGAAAGACCTCAACATTCCCGTTGTCGTACTTGCTCAGCTTGCGAGAACCACCGAAGTCAGAGGCAAAAGCCACAAGCCTCAGCTTTCTGACCTTCGAGAATCAGGTACAATCGAGCAGGATGCTGACATCGTAATTATGCTTTACAGAGACGAATATTATGCAGGAGAAAAGGACGAAGTGCCTCCTGAAGAAAGATCACCTATCAATAAAGCAGAGTTTATTATCTCTAAAAACAGACACGGTCCTACTACTACTGTTGAAGTTGCCTGGAACGGTGACTACACATTGTTCTCAAATCTGGAGCAGATAAGAAATGATATGTAAAGTCAGACATACGATTGAAAAATTTAAATTACTGGAAGGTGTAAAGAGTCTTGCTGTCGGAGTTTCAGGCGGTGCCGACTCAATGTGTCTTTTGGAAATTTTAAGTAAATTAAAGTCAGAGTATGATATAATTCTCAAAGTTGTTCACGTCAATCACAATATCCGCGGTGAAGAAGCTCTCCGTGATCAGCATCTTGTCGAAGACTATTGCAGACAGATCGGTGCCGATTGTCTTGTGTATTCTGTCGACATCCCGGCTCTCGCAAGAGAAATGGGAATAGGCGAGGAGGAGTGTGGCCGAATCAAGCGTTATGAGTGCTTCACCTTGGCAGGTTGCGATGCTGTTGCAACTGCACACAGCTTGAGCGATAGCATTGAAACTATGGTTTTCAATCTCATCAGAGGAACAGGCGTAAAAGGTCTTTGCGGTATTCCTCCAAGACGTGATAATATTGTAAGACCCCTAATTGACTGTACGAGAAAAGAGATTGAAGCGTACTGCGAGGAAAACAATATTCCCTACATTACAGACAGCACAAATCTCACTGATGACTATACACGAAACTTTATTCGTCATAATATCGTTGCATCTTTTAGCAAAATCAACGAAAATTTTGAAAGTGCTGTTTCTTCGGCTATGGAAACGCTGAGAGTAGAAAATGCTTTCTCAGAGAAGTGTAAGGAAGAAACCATAAAACTTGCCGAATGTGATAAGAGCTATAAAAGGTCGGTGTTGATTTCTGCTGACACTGCCGTAAGACGAAGAGCCATAGCTGAAATTCTCGGCAGATATATGAAAAAAGATGTTGAAAAACGTCATATAGATCTTGTGGATAATGCCGTTATGAACGGTGAGGGCAAAATTGAAATCACCACGGATTTATATGTTGTTGTAACTGAATCTCTTATTTCGGTTGAGTCAAAAGAAGATGAATCACAAGAATGGGAAATAAAAGGGGATAATGGTGTTTTCGAGACACCGACGGGCAGATTTAAGATAGAAAATGCCTCTTCGGCAGAGTACAAAAACATCAACGCCATAGATGCTGATAAAATCAAAGGCGATTTATATATGTCCTCAAGAAAAAACGGCGACTGTTTTTTCAGTTCTAAAAGGCAAAACACAAAAACTCTAAAAAAACTTTTCAACGAAGCTAAAATTCCGTCTTGGGAGAGAAATAATATCGCAATTCTTCGCGATGATGAAAATCTCATCTGGATTGACGGATTTGGTACAGACGGGAAATATCTTCCCGATATAAAAGCAAAAAATGTTCTGATAATAAAAAAGGAAGGTTAAGATTATGCACAACGATGTGAAAGAAATTCTTTTAAATGAAGAACAAATAGCAGAAATCGTAAGTAAAATTGCGAAACAAGTAAGCGAAGACTATAAAGACAAGAATCTCCTTTTAGTTTGCGTTCTCAAGGGCTCAATCTGTTTTATGGCTGACCTTATGAGAAAAATTACAATCCCTTTACATATCGAATTCCTCAGAGCCAAGAGCTATCTTGCCGGCTCCTCGGAATCCTGTGGTAATGTGGAAATTAAAAGTGCGATTGATAATCTTTCTGAATATGATGTTCTCATTATCGAAGATATTTTTGATACAGGCAGAACTCTTCAAAAAGTTAAAGCGAAAATGGTTGAAGATGGCGCAAAGAGTGTTCGTTGCTGCTCTCTTCTTGATAAGCCTGAGAGAAGAGCTGAAAATGTTACTCTCAAACTCGATTATGTGGGCAGACAGATCCCCAACGCTTTTGTTGTGGGCTACGGTCTCGATTTCGATGAGAAATACCGTGAGTTGCCTTATGTAGGTATATTAAAACCTGAAGCTTACGGCGGTTAAGCCGAAAATTTATATAGTAAATCAAGGAGTGATTTTATATTGGATAACAATAACAACAAACCTGTTAAAGTGCCTCAGGGGGCGCCGAGTAAATGGGGCAATCTGCTTTATATCATTGTACCGGTTTTGCTCATAGCTGTAATTGCATCTTTTATGGGTACCCAGAACAAGAAAGATGCACCTAAATATTTTGAGATAGTTGAGCAGTTCAGATCAGCTCAGGTCACTGAATTTTCACTTGACCTTTCAAGCGGTTCTCTCGAATATAAAGTTGTGGGCAGTGATGATAAGCAGAAGTACGTAGTACCTAATGTTGAGATCTTCTTAAAAGACGTACACGACTATGTAACCGAGTATAATCTCAGTAACCCCGACAATCAGATTAAATATGACTATGCAAAGGGTGCTAACGGTTCTCTTTGGGTAAGTATGCTTCCTACACTTCTTATGACAGTTATGTTCGTTGGTGTTATGTTCTATCTCTATCGCAAGATGGGTCAGACAATCCAGAACGAAAACAACCACGCCCTTACATTCGGCAAGGCTAAAATAAAGCTTGGCAAAGACCTTAAGAGCAAGACAACTTTCAAAGATGTTGCAGGTGCAGACGAAGAAAAAGAGGAGCTTGAAGAAATCGTTGACTTCCTGAAAAATCCCGATGAATATAACAAACTCGGCGCAAGAATTCCAAAGGGCGTGTTGCTCGTCGGCCCTCCGGGTACCGGTAAGACCTTGCTTGCAAGAGCAGTTGCAGGTGAAGCAGGCGTACCTTTCTTCTCAATTTCAGGTTCAGACTTCGTAGAAATGTATGTAGGTGTCGGTGCGTCAAGAGTAAGAGACCTTTTTGAAAGA
>JAZQZO010000201.1:0-1637 GCA_045634065.1 Acutalibacteraceae bacterium | reverse complement strand
GAGCAGATTTATCCCAAGGCAGGCTGGGTTGAACACGACCCTCTGAACATCCTTTACAGTCAGCTCAATTCAATCACAACAGTTCTTCGTTCAGGCAAGTTCAAGGCTGAAGATATTGCAGGTATCGGTATTACCAATCAGCGTGAAACTACTATCCTTTGGGACAGAACTACAGGCAAACCTGTTTACAATGCTATTGTGTGGCAGTGTCGCCGTACAGCTGACCTTTGCGAAAAAATTAAAGAAGACAAGGAGCTTTGTGATTACATCAAATCTCACACAGGTCTTATTGTTGACGCTTATTTCTCAGCCACAAAAATCAAGTGGATTATTGACAACGTACCCGGTGTAAAGGCTCTTGCTCAGGCAGGTCAGCTCCTTTTCGGTACAGTTGAAACATGGCTTATCTGGAACCTTTCAGGTGGCAGAGTGCACGTAACAGATTACTCAAACGCATCAAGAACAATGCTCTTTGATGTTGACAAGCTCTGTTGGGACGAGTACCTTTGCGAAAAGCTCGGTGTACCTATGAATATTCTTCCCACACCCGTACCCTCAAGTGAAGTTTACGGCAAGGTTGCAGCAGGCATTATCGGTCTTGAAGAACTTGAAGGTGTACCCATTTGCGGTGCTATAGGTGACCAGCCATCAGCTCTTTTTGGTCAGGCTTGTTTTGAAAGCGGTATGTCAAAGAATACCTATGGTACAGGCTGTTTCCTTCTTATGAATACAGGCGACAAGAGAGTTGAGTCAAAAAATAATCTTCTCACAGGTGTTGCATGGAGCCTTAACGGAAAGACAACATACTCAATTGAGGGCTCAGCTTTCAATGCGGGCTCAGTTATCAAGTGGCTTCGCGATGAGGTTCAGCTTGTTGACAGCCCCAAGAGATGCGATGAGCTTGCAGAGTTGGTTGACGATGCAAACGGCTGTTATCTTGTACCTGCATTTACAGGTCTCGGTGCTCCTTATTGGGATATGTATGCAAGAGGCTGTATTGTCGGTCTTACAAGAGGTGTAAACAGAAAGCACATCTGCCGTGCAGTACTCGAAAGCATCACTTATCAGATGACAGACCTTCTCGAAGCTATGAAGGATGACTCAGGTATCGAAATCGGAGAGCTTCGTGTTGACGGTGGTGCAAGTGTAAGTAACATTATGATGCAGATTCAGGCAAATATGGCACAGACTAAGGTTAACAGACCCAAGACTGTTGAAACCACAGCTCTCGGTGCTGCATATCTTGCAGGTCTTGCAGTTGGTGTATGGGAAAACCTTGATGATATCGAAGCTAACCGTGAGGTAGATAAGGTGTTTGAACCCGTTATGTCAATGGAAGAAAGAAACAAATATTATGACGGCTGGAAGAAAGCTGTTACAAGAGCAATGTCCTGGGAGGACAAGGAATAAGTTATTTAAGCCTTATGGCTTGAAAATATAAAAAAATTATAAAAATATATAGGAGTGTTCACAATGGCAAAAGTTATTCTTGACTGGAAAACCACACATGACTTCATTAAAGATGCATTCATCGGTGTAGGTGTACCCGCAGACGATGCTGAAATCGTAACTGACGTTATCCTCGAATCAGACAGAAGAGGTATCGAGTCACACGGTTGCAACCGTTTCAAGCCCGT
>JAZQZO010000200.1:0-19797 GCA_045634065.1 Acutalibacteraceae bacterium | reverse complement strand
GTGTATTCAATGGTATCACTTCTTTTACCGTCAGCATCAAAGTAATCTATTCTGCCGACGGGAGTTGTTTCCTTCGGTTCTTCCTTATGAATTGATACCATTGTAGCCGTATTTCTTTCACCGTTTTCAAGTGATGATACTGTTACATCAAAGCCTCTGTCATTAAGAAGATTGATATATGTTTCAAGTGCGTGCTTCGGCAACCCTACAAGCGGAGCTCGTTCATCATTTCCTATCGGTCTTGATGTGAGCACAAGGTCAAGAGCTTTCGCAACCTTTTCTGCATCATCGTTATATGCTTCAAAGAAATCTCCAACCTGATTGAGAACAATGGTATCGGGATGTTCCTCTTTTACTTTAAGATAGCTTTTGTATAACGGAGTTAGGTTCTTGTCTTTTTCATCGGAAAGTGACAATATTTCCTCTGACGGTGAAGGATACCTGTCAATAACCCCCTTATCTATCGTCATTACAACAACACCGATATTGTTTTTATTAAGCTCTTTCGCACAATAGCTGAGATTAAAATCAAGAAGTTGGCTACACGGAGTAAAAACGTTTCCATAAAGATTCTTTCTTTGCTCTGAATATATGGTGCGTTTACCGAGAGTTTCCGCATCTTTACCGAAAGCAAAATAAAAAGGTCCCACGTGCATAAGAAGTACTCCGTCGGGATTTTCTTTTTTTACTTGCTCATACTGAAGCAGGAAATCCGGCTTATTACTTTCATCAACTTCTACTTCAGCTTCACCAGTTGAAACAGGTCTTTCAACTTCAATTTCAACTTTAAGGTGACTGTTTGCAGGATTTTCTTTTACCTTGTCTTCAAAATCTGACTTTGAAAATTCTTTGGTAAAAAGAGGGAACTTGCTGTCGCTTAAAACAACTGGATCTTCAAGAGAAAGAATGGTGTATTCATCAGCACCTATATACACAGTATCGCTGAGCTTATATTCATAACGGTATTCTTTTGGAGCTGTCATTTCTCCTGGTGCATCACGGATTAGCTCTCGAATATCGTTCTCTCTTTTTCGATCTATCTCCTTTAGTGTTTTATCCGCAAGCCACTTAGGATACATTTCTTTTTCTTTAGGATTTAAATATCTGTCAAACCTGATAAGTTCTGAAACGCGTTTTTCAACATAGCTCCATTTAAGGAGAGTTCTTCTTTCAGGCACACTGTAATGGTCAGATATTTCTATACCCTTTGCATCGTGATTTTCCCAAAAGCCTGTACCCGGGATAACACTCGTCCCACCACCAACACCATACTCATTCTTAAGAAACTTTATATTATCTTCCTTTGAAAAACTTTCAGCAAACTGACGGTAAACACGCATTTTACCTTCACTGAATCTACTACCCGCTCCAAGTATGTAATCAATAGCACCTTGCGGTAAGTGAAGCGGTGCAGCTTTTACTTTATTACCAATAAACTCAAGTTGTTTATCAACACTAGGTAAAAGCATAGCCTGTGGCTCCGTCCATTCCTCCATAAGAATAAGACCATAGACATAGTCGCTTATTGAAAACCACTTTTCCCATGATTGTTGTTCAGGTTCTTTACTGTCACCACGCCAAAATCTCACAGCATCGGAATATGCATCAAAACCTGCCAAGTCACCATTTGAAAGCACACTCTCATAAGGTTTGGAGTTGAAGTAGGATTTAAGAAATTCACCACGTTCTTCTCTACCTGTATGGCTTTCAAAAAACGCGGTGATTTCTTCTTTATACGGAGCCAAATATGACTTTATCAGCTCACTTTTTTCTTTATCTTTGAAAAAATACTTAATGTTACTTCCACGGGCATCAAAATCATGATTACTTAACTGTAAATCAGATCCTTCAGAACTATTTCCTCTGCCGAGTATCTGATGTTGTTCATCATCTGTACCCAAAGCATCTGATTGCTCTCCTTGAGTTCCTCGGTAACGCCCTGAGATTTCATCATCTGCTCTGTCAACTGCTCCATCATCTGCGATGCTGTTTCCTGTGTCTCGTAAATGTGTTTCATCAGCTCTCCCTTGGTCAGAAGAATGTCGAAGAATACTTTTCTGTGATTCTTCAGGTAATTCATCCTCATTGTACCGTACTTGCCCAATGGCTTCTTTTCCTCTTTCGGCAAGGTCAGGTTGGGTATCAAATAATCTCCCACCTGTCTGTAAGTGATTTCTTTCATAATCTGTACCCCTTTCGGTATTGATATTATTTTTTGCACCTTTATCATACTCCTCATCTAAGCTATTAACAAATGTGCGATTTGCTTTTCTTTCAGATTTTTGAATTGATTTTACTGTGCTTTCTATTTCACGAAGTCCCATTTCAGCTATATCACTTGTTGCAGAACCAAGAGCCACTATAGTTTCATAAGTATTGAAATTAAATATGTCTTTAAAATCTTCAAAATCATAATAGCTATCTGCGTCAATACCGCATCTTACCATCATCATATATCCAATGCTGCTGGCAAGTGCATTTTTAAGTATTACTGATATATTGTGTTCATCAAGCTCTTCAAGAAAACTTCCTTTTTTTATCTTTACAACTTCGGAAACATAATCAATGGTATTATCTTCAACCATATTTCTCGCAGTATCATCAATTACCGATGCGAGGCTACCTTCAGCTACTTCACCAAAAGCATTTGAAAGTGCATCGCTGATTTCTTGTTCGTAATGAGATTTGACCTCCCACAAAGAGAAATCAGCATCATAACGAGAATTTGTATCTGAAACATCAAACACATAGAATAAACGAGGATAGTTATTAATTGTTGTAACAAGAGCAATACCTTTTGCTCCTCTATTTACCCACCTGTCAAATTGATTGTTCCATACACCTATCTCAGCACAAGCTGTAGCATAAGGTTTCTGAGCATAAATAAGGACCTGGTCTTTAAAACTGTATTTATAATTATTGGCAGCTGTTTTAAGAAAGTCTGTCCAATTATCCTTAGTCTTTGTTGATTCAATAATTGTTTCATTCAAAGTTTCAAGGATTAATTTGAGTTTATTCGACATATATCAAACCTCCAAAGCTTACTCATTCAAAGCAAGGAAAGTCATAACCGTACCTTGTCTGAGATTGTCCCTAAGGTCACAAAGAATCTTCAGTTCAGTTGTTGTGATACCCTTTATTTTCAGCATATCTTCCGGTGATATATCACAGATTTGTTTATCTGTTACAAGACCAGTTTCAAAAACCTTTTCAAGAAGCTTAAATTTTCTTTGTCTTAGCGTTAAAGATCGTGGCATTTAAATTTACCTCCTTATTTCAGATTCAACACTCATAATGATTTGTTCTCTTTTTTCTTTCGCCCAATCAGGAAGGCTTTCCGGTTTGACAACACCAAGAATATCACGACGCTCAATGCGTTTCCTTTCGCCTGTATGTATGTTTATTCCGAAAACTCCACCACCTTTTGAATAGGCAGCAGCACCATATCCACCGGTAATATAATAAAGCTGTCTATCTGCTCTCTGACTTTCAGGATAGAGTACCTGACTTTTAATTGCTACAACCTTATTTGCTATGTTCTTTGTGTAGTCGTCAATTATGCAATCGTTTTCCTTAATAACTGTTATAGGAATACCCATATTGCTAATTGTATTTTTCAGAAGAATAGCTTCAAGCTGAATCTTCTTACCGAATTCCTTAAGTATTTCAAGATAATTATCACCTGCTATACAGTGAATATATTTTTCTGTCTCGCCATCCCAAACCACGACACCGCACAAATACTTTTCTTCATCTGTATCTTTGGGGTTTCCTGCTAAAAACACCTCTCTTGTTCCAATCATAAAGGTTGATAAGACCTCATAAGAGCCTATCATTCGTTTACTACTCATAAAATTCCTCCTTATCTTGCATAACTGTTACGAGTTATCATAGGTTTTAATTTTGCATTTATATCATAATTCTCAGGGTTTGCACCATGAGTATCCCAACCTGCTATCAATCCTGCAAGCATAGCAGCAGATTGTTGTTTTGTAACACCCATTTCAGCATTATGTTCATTTGCGAGCTCTCTGTTTTTCTCAGGACTATCATAAGCGTTGCTTACATCAGTGTATTTTGTTTCACCCTTTTGAATAATAAGAAGTCGGTCACTTGTAGGCATTACACCATAACACCTTTCAGGAAGCGAGGAACGAAGAGGAATAACCTTGTAGTTATTTTCTTTCATTTTTTCTGCAAATTCACAAATATGAAAAAGATTTTTATCTACTAAAAGGTGATAATCATCAATGTATCTGCATACTCTGTCCATCTGTTCGCCTTCGGGTGTAATAATACGGATTTTATCACCATCTGATATTGTGAAAACAGGTTTATATGACGGAGTTATGAAACGGATACCTTTACTTGAATGTATAAGATAATTTTCAAGAACCTGCTTATCATAGCAATAACAATAAAGATTGTATTCTCCTTTGTTTGGATTAAGCCTCAACAAATAAGAGTGATTTTTTGTATCCACTCTGACACCGTAATATTGATTATCAGCACCGCTAAATTGCTTGGCATTACTATGACAATACTGGGAGAGCTTTGTTCTATCATTAAGCATTCTCCCAAAGGTTTCATCAAACCTTAAAGCATTAATTACATCATCAAACTCTCTTAAAAACTCTTCTGTTTTATAAGCAGAACATATCTCATTCCAAGTAGAATGGAATTCTTTACCACTTGTCCCGAGATCCGCACGAAGATATCCAATGCAGCCCGATTGCTGATATATATGAACATTCTGACTGAAAGTATATTTTTCAAGATTTGTAGAAAATGGTTTTGCCGATAAATCCGTCATCTTACATTTCTATCCTTTCTTTGTTTTTCTTGATTGTTTTGTATTGCAGCCAATTTTGCTTTTGCCCACTCAGGGAGATTTTCCTTTTCAATTACGCCAAGAATATCCCTACGTTCAAATCTGGATTCTGTTCCTGAATACAGATTAATACAAAAGCAAGCTGAACCTCTTGAATTGGCTTCTGAGCCAAAGCCTCCCGTACACAGTTGTAACTGCTTTATTGACAACTGATATTCAGGCTTAAAAACTTCGGCACGTATAACCACAACCTTATTCTTTATTGTTTCTGCATAGCTCACGGCTTTGCAATCATCAATAGTAATAGGTGTAATATCAACTTCTGTTTTCGCTATCTCTGTTTTTACATTGATAGCTTCTTCTTCAATTCGTCTTGCAAAGATTTTTACTATTTCCAAGTAATCATCACTTACAAGAACATCTGTATATTTTTCAAAAATACCATTACATTTGCAATTTGCTACACAATAGCGTTCTTCGGGGGAAGCATTTTTATCTTCACCCATAACAACTTCTTTTGTGCCAATTTCAAACGAGTGAGTAATTTCATAAGTTCCTGCCATTCTTTTTTCTTCATTGGTCACTGTAATCATCTCCTTAATTTGATTTGATATTAAGCATTAATGTAATTCCGTTTGGAGTGAATGCATAACTTTTTGTTCGATCAAATTTACTTTTGTTGTTTTCCAAGCATAGGATATATCCACGCTCTCTCAATCTTCTCAGGGCATTTGATATAGCATCCTCACCCATAAAAGGAAAGACATTTCTCAGAGTGCGAATGCTACACCTTATCCAAATTCTGCCCTGAATAATATTTCCCTTGGTCTTTTGCTCATCCCATAAATACCCTGCAACTAAAGCAGCATTTATTCCGCAAGAAATTGCAATAGTGTTACTGTACTGACAAATCATAATTCTATCCTTTCTTAAAAATATTAAGGGCTATGTTTTTTTACATAGCCCTTATGAAATATCTGTTTATCTTCCTACATACCAATCATCATACGCCGAATCAGTAATACGTATAGGATTAGCCTTAGAAGATCTTGTAAGCATACCCGAAGGTGTCCAAAAATCTCTCTGTTCAATGCATACTGTATAGTCACCATCCGGATACCATAAAGGAGTAAAGTGTACAAAACCATAAGTGCCGTTTTGTCTGAAACGCCATTTCCCTGAAGAAAGTTCAAGCGTTCTGAAATTCTCCTCTGTTTTTTCATAACCAAATTCGGGGAATAATGCTATTGCATATTGCGAAGTAGTGTAACTGTCCGAATTAGGAATACTGTGTCCCGTAACAGAACTTGCAGAATTTGTAAGAGAAAGAGATACGCCATAGCCTGATTTCATATTCCACAAACCGCTTACCTTTGTTGCAGTTTCACCCGTTGCGGGAGTAATGTTAGGTGTTGCATTGGATATACCAATAGCATATTCATGTTTCACATATGAACCGTCAACATACTTCCATAACCACCAGGATGCTGCACCACTTGTTGTTGCAGGCAATATAGGTGTACTGAATCCGCTAGGCTTTTTCTTCTCAAACTGTGTATCAGGGGTTTCCGAAATTATATACGGAACAGTTGAGTTATACATATTTTTTAGGTTGTAGGAAACTCCATCCTCGATAATCTCACCTGTTATCTTTACCTGACCACCATTTAGTCCTGTAGGCACTCTCCACTTGAAATAAAGAAGATTTTTATCACTACCAGGCACAACAACATTTTCAATTATTTCCGTGTGAAGAAGTGTGCTGTTTCTGTAAACTCTGAAACGAACATCTACTCCATCAGATGGAATATAATTATCTGTATAGTTGTTTTTAAGCCAAAACGATGTAACAACCTCTGTATCTTCTCTGTATGCTGCATTAGGTGTAATCGGCACAAGAGTTAAAGGATGATTAACCTTACAGGTAAGAGTTAATTCGTTGTTTGTTCCATCACTCTCATAGGAAGTATTGCCCATACCCATACCTTCCTGATAAATACCACCCCATATTGTAAAGGTTCGTTTATTTGGAACGGTAATTGTTTCACCCCATAAACCAGCATAACATTTAGCAGGTATTGAATAAACAGCGTTGTTTATTTTTTCTTTGCTGTTGTTATATGCCTCGTTATACACTTTTGCATTGGTGTTATTGTAGTAGATATATCTAATCTTTACTTTCTGACCCGCTTCAAGGTTATTGGGGTCAAGCTCGCGATTTGTACTGGCATCATACAGCTTAATTTCATCAAGCTGTAAGTCGCAAGGTTCAACCGGAAGCTCAATCCAAGATGATTCCTCAGTGTGTTCCTGGTCATTCATCCACCAAGTTATAAGATTAAATCTTAACTTGTTCTGTGAGGTTAAAGGTACTGTATAGGTGTTCAGTGAACTGCTAAGTGAAGTAACGCCTGTCTTTGAGAGAATAGCCTTATTTCTTGCTACATCATATCCATCATTAGATGTATATGCATTAACCCACTTTGAACCGTTGTAGTAATACAAAGCACCTCTCAAATATTGAATTGGCTGCCATGTGTTACCACCCTTGAATTTATAAGTCAGTTTTACATGCTGACCTGAATATAAAGTACCACTTGAACCATCCATACCATTGTATGCTGTTACTACACTTTCATAACCCCTTGCCTCTACTCTGTATCTATACGCAACAGGCTTTACAGGTATATAGAAAGTTTTCACCGTACCACTTTTAAGAACATTACCGGAAACATCAATCCAATCGGTTTTTGCTTCTATTTCATAGTAACCTATACTATCGGGAACTGTCATATAGTCGCCTGTAAACTGTATAGGGAAGTATTGCGATGAAGAGTCTGAACCGCTGAGAGTAACATCTCTTGTGGTCCAAGAACCGCCCTTGTATCTTACATACTGTCTTGCTTTAAAACTTACAGATTCAGAGGGGAAATATATGTTGTACCAAATAGTATCTCCAAGAACAGGATAGTTTGTTTTATACACATAATCATCAAAAACATTTCCCTTTGTATAACCGAACAGGGTTGATTTGTCGCTCTTTTCACCTTCATATACATTGCACTGTTCAACAAGAAGAATGGGATCATACTGCCACTGAGCATAAAGATTTACAGTTGCTCCATTTGTAGTAGTCAAGTTTTTAACTGACTGCTTATCCGTATACGAGGTGCCTCCGCCATCTGCCTTTGTATTCCATTCGACAAACTTGTATGATGTTTTGGTAAATCCGTTTGCATTAAGATTTTTGGCTACATCATAAGTCATACTCATAGATGAAGTTGAACCGCCTGTATAACCATTACCATTAAACTTGATGGTATAGGTAATAGGTGTCCACTGTGCATAAAGAGTAATAGAGCCACCGTTAGTAGTACTCAGATTTTTAACCGATTGCTGATTTGAATAAGATGTTCCACTGCCATCTGATTTAGTATTCCATCCAGTAAACTTATAACCCGATCTAACAAAACCGTTTGCATTAAGATTTTTGGCTACATCATAAGTCATGCTCATAGATGAAGTTGAACCGCCTGTATAACCATTACCGTTAAACTTGATAGTGTAGGTAATAGGTGTCCACTGTGCATAAAGATAAACAGTTGCGCCATTTGTTGTAGTCAAATTCTTAACCAACTGTTGATTTGAATATGATGTTCCGCCATTATCAGACCTTGTATTCCAATGTGAAAAAGTATACCCTGTCTTTGAATAACCATTTGCTGTTAGGTAGTTAGATGTGTCGAACTTCATATTCATACTTGATGTTGTACCACTTGTATAACCATTACCGTTAAAAGCAATAATATATGAATTAGTATCCCACTGAGCGTAAAGAGTAACTGTACCACCATTGCTAGTAGTTAAATTTTTAACTGATTGCTGATCATAATAACTGGTACCACTACCATCTGCTTTAGTGTTCCAACCTGTAAAGTGATAACCCGACTTAGTAAAACCATTTGCAGTAAGATTTTTAGCTGTATCATAAGTCATACTCATAGACGAGGTTGAACCACTTGTATATCCGTTACCATTAAAGTTTATAGTATAGGTAATAGGTGTCCACTGAGCATAGAGTGTCATACTAACATCACCCGTTTTAATTCCCGAATTAAGGTCTGTAGGTTTTAGAGTATTATCACTCTGACTGAAAATTGTGCCACCTGATGATGAAGTTCCCCAAGAGGAGAAAGTATAACCCGTCCTGTAAAGACCAAATGTACTTGCATTTGTTATACCGTTATCCTTGGTGTTGTTATAAGTCCACGTCTGAATATATTTTGAACTGTCAGATTCCTTATATACTACCTTTGAAGAAAGATAATAAGTAGTTGAATCTACAGAACCTCCGTTGGCGTTAAAGCTAACTTTCAACTTATATGGTGACCACTGTGCATAGAGATTTACAGTTGCACCATTTGTTGTAGTCAGATTTTTAACCGACTGCTGATTTGAATAAGATGTACCGCTACCATCTGATTTGGTGTTCCATCCTGTAAAATAATGTCCTGTTTTTTTAAATCCGTTTGCGGTCAGATTTTTTGCAGTCCCATAGGACATACTCATTGATGCAGTTGAACCACTAGTAGAACCATTACCATTGAACTTAATTGTATAGGTAATATTAGCTGTTTCGTTGTATGCAATACCTGCACCGTAACCTCTAGTGAGGATGTTATTGAAGGTTGCTTTTGAAGAACTACCGATTTCGGTAGCAGCAGTCCATAATCCCTGACCATCTGGAGTGTAAAGCTTATTAGGCCATATACGATTAGTATATACCGCTATAAAGCCCCAGGTGGAAGATGTTCCATTACTTGTTCCGCCGGTTGATGTTCCGCCAAGTACACTTCGTCCGCAATATGCCATTTCGGTTACAGTCAGTGCCTGATATTCACCTGCAAGGCATATATCGAAGAGTGGCTCGATAATAACCTTATCTCCGTAAACCATATTATCAACACTACCGATACCAAGTTTTGAAAGCACTTGGTTGATATTAGATTCATAACTTTGCCAAGTTTCAACGCCACTGGGATTTGGAAGTGATGTTACAAAACTGATATTAGATTCTTTATAGCAGTTTGTAGTATTGAGTGTGGTTGAAAGAGTTGCATTTTTATTCTCAATAACACCGAGCTTATTATACTTCTTTGAAAACTTTGCCGAAGTCGAATAAGCATTATTACCATTTGCTGTGTTTCTGAATACATCAATTACCTTTGTCACTTTCATATTGCCGTCTGTGTCAACGGCAGAAAAGCGATACCCAACAACACAGTTTGAATCATTAGTGTCTCTAATAACATAACCAGTATTGCTACCATTTACAGCATCAATACTGCCACCTGCACTGTCACCATCCCAAGAAAGAGAAAAAGCCGAAATAGGAATCGATGAGAAAAAAATAAGAATTACAAGAAAAACTGATAATATTTTTTTAATAACTATCATCCTTTCTGATAAAAGTAAAAGCCCGACACCACTGTCGAGCTTTCATTTTAATATTGGTTTTAATGTGTATGACAAGTTCTTGCTTTGACTGCTTTACCACAGTCAGGACATTTGGTATCAACCGTAAATCTTACACAAGTACCTTTTGAACCGTTACCGATTTTCTTGGCACATTCATCACAATATTTATTAGGATCTTTCTTTTCTGAATACTTAGTGCACTTTGAAATGTCATAACAGGCATTACCCCATTCATCAATAGCATAGAAGCTTTTACATGAATGTGAGCCACAAATTGAGCATCCTTTCTTTTCAAGACTTACAATAAATGAATGTGTTTCTTTGCTTTCACAGTGATGTCCTGATTTACCACAAGAATATTCTTTTACACTATCATTATCTGAAGCAGGTAACGAATACTCCGTTGTTGGTGTTTTATTTGTAGTTGCAGGCTTTAAAACCTCTTCTTTAGAACTTGTCTGCTTCTTTGTTGTTGAGAGTGTTTTGGTTGTATCTGCCTGTGTTAATACCTCGTCAATAACGAGCATATTTTCGTCGGCTTCCATTTTCGCAACATCTTCCTCACTTTCGGATTCTTCCGTAATATCCTCAAGAATAAGGTTATCACCGATAGTTTCCATTTCGGTTATCTCGGTTGTAGCTGTATTATCACCGTTTTTGTTACGAGTGGCAGTTACTACCAACACACCGATTAAGATACTCACTATGATTATTGCAGCGATAAGACCTGCAACAACCTTATTGTGTTTATCTCCTTTTACTGCTAAAATTGTCATTTTGAATTACCTCCTGAATTTAAAATTTTTCACTTAATACAGATACAATTTCTATGGGTACATTGGCAGTATCTATTTTATGACCTGCGAAATATATAGGCACAGAAATTGTGTAGTGAATTACTATCTCAAGTTCATTTTCTTGTCTGAAACTCATCTGAGGTTTAGTCATAGAATACGTGAGATTTCCTTCACTGTCATAACAATACAGCATTGATGCCGTTTCGTCCAATGTGCAAAAGTCACACAGCGAATATGTAAATTCTGCTGCGTTAACACTTTCGGTATAGTCATTGCCCTGCTTTATACTGTCATAAATTCTTGTAGCATTCTGTGTTACAAAGCTATCAAGAACAACCTTACTGTTTTCTCTCGAAGTATCGATAAGAGAAACCGTAGAGGCATAGACGAAAATGCCCGAAAATATCATTACTATTGCAAGAATGAGAACACATACAGAGATATATCCTTCAGCATTAGTAGATTTGATAAATTTGATAGTATCAACTCCTTTTTTAATAAAACCTCTTGACAAAGTTAAAAAATGTTTTTAGAATAAATATATAGAGAGAACATTTGTTCACTCTATATTTTCATATTAGGAGGTTTTTATTTGACATTAGAAAACTTTAATTATCGAACAAATCCACTGTTTTTAAGAAACGCTTTCAATTCAAACGAGCCTTGGTCAATGCCTGTAATACCAAAAACTGATATTAACCTTACATCAGACAGTGACCTTCGACTTATCGGATTTGACAAAGTAAAAAACGGCAAAGACAATCATTATAAAAGAATGGTTCATTTCTTTTTATATGACTATGAATTTGAAAGCATTTGGGAAAACCCTGAAAAGTATGTTGAAACATTAAAACAATACGAAGCTGTTCTGACACCTGATTTCAGCATGTACATCGAAATGAATCCCGTTATGCAGCTGTACAACACTTTCAGAAACCGTTGGGTAGGTGCTTTTTTACACGAAAAAGGAATAAAAGTTATCCCTACTGTAAACTGGGGTCTTGAAAATACTTTTGATTTCTGCTTTAATGGTATTGAAAAAGGTTCTGTTGTAGCTGTTTCCACCTATATGGTATCCGAACACGGCAATCATAGCGACCAAAAAGAGTTCTTTATGAAAGGCTATAACGAAATGCTTAAACGCATTGAGCCTGAACTCATAATTTGTTACCACGAACCCTTTCCTGAAATGACGGGAAATATTCTGTACATCAATTACGAATTAAGTTCGTGGTTGCACTATGAGGATGATGAATGTAAATCAATGTGCAACAATGAATCCTCATTAGTAATAAAAAAATCTTGCGGTTATGTATGTTGTGATACATATAAAGGAACAGGCAGTGCTTTCGGTGGAAAGTGGAAGCCAAAGAAACCGGAGGATGAACGACTTTTAGGTAAGCCTGGCGAAATAAAGGAAACTTACCGAGAAACAAGCAAAGGTAATTATCTCATTAAAACAAAAATTGGAGATAATGGATATGCAACAATAGAAAGACATCTTACAGACCACAACAAGCCCTGGCATCACTCAAATCCGCATGATCATATTATTTATTGGGACGAGGCTACAGGTAAACCGATATTCCAAAGGCAGATAAATTATTCTGATTCTATACCCGAATTCAAATCAAAAGGAGTTTCTGTTATGAATGATTATTCTAACTATCCCGATTACAACATTTTTGAATCCTTAAGTGATTTTAAATGGTGTGTCCACGACGGAAGTGAAATAGAGTTTGTATGGAACGAAAAAGTTTATTCTATTACTCGTTGTGATAATGGGAAAATCAGTATAGCCCAAAGCTACAGGCAAGAAACCGAAGGAATATTTAATACTGTTGACGATTTACTTCTTTATGAACTTGAAACAGGTGAATTGTTAAAAGATATTATACTTAAAGCTACAATTACAGACCGTACTTTGTAATTTGTTATAAAGGACTGATTCAATGAATATACAAGGCAATACAGATGAGTTAAAATTTGAAAGTATCAGTGATTTTAAACATACCTTAATATATGGCAGAGAAATCGAATTTGAATGGAATGGAATTACCTATGGTGCATTCCACGACAAAGAAGATGATAAGGCATTCTTTTTATGTGAAGCTTATAAAGATGATGAAGGCGTTTTCTTTAGAACAATTGATGCATTGCTTGATTTTGTAATCGACAACAAACCATTAAGGGAATTAATAACAGAAGTTACTGTTTGGAACAGAAATGTATAATATTTTTCAGGCGGCTTATGCCGCCTGTTTTACTTCCAATACTTTTCAGAAATACCCGACCTTGTAGTGCTTACGGTTATAGGTATCCTGAATGCGCCGATACCTCTTACATAAGTGTGAACTGAAACAGTAACTGACATTTTATCACCGAGTTGGACACGCTCATAGGTAGAGTTATAATATTCTTCAGCAGATGCCAAAACATCAAAGTCAAAAAATGAATTTTTTAGTTCGTCGCATCTTTCATCAAACTCTTCACCAAACGAACCTTCATAAGTTGCAGTTTCAATAAGGAAGCCACTAATAGTGTCCAAATCTTGTCGCAACATAAAAAAGGTGTAAATATTTAATGTTACAACAAGCACCATCATAAGTGCAATTATGCCAACGGCAATATCAATGTAGCCTTCAGCTTTACGGTTTGAAAGAATCTTTTTCATATTCATTACCTCCTTAACCGAAAAGAACGCCGACAGAGCCCATTATCTGTGCGAGGATTACCACAACATAAATGAGCATAAAGCAAAAGAGAAGACTCATAGAAAGTTTCTTTACTCTCTTAGGTATCTTCTGTGCTTCAAGTCTTAAACGCTGTCTATGGATATCTGAAAACTTCATAGCCAGACTCGACCAATACACAGGAG
The DNA here is from genome assembly GCA_045634065.1 of Acutalibacteraceae bacterium. Classification (GTDB taxonomy): domain Bacteria; phylum Bacillota; class Clostridia; order Oscillospirales; family Acutalibacteraceae; genus UBA6857. Next base: position 5,813 of record JAZQZO010000200.1, on the reverse strand, counting down.
CACTGTCACCACGTATCATACCGATAAAACCTCGGCATACATCACTCATCATGCTTGAACCTACTCTTGCCTCAAGTCTTGTAATAGCGGCTTCCGCATTACCGGAATTCATATCTGCTATAGTAATATCAAGTTCGTGCTTAAGTTCAGGTCCGGCATTACGTGAGTATTCCGTAAGAATCGATAAAAGGCTTCTATTGTGTTTCAGGGTCTTTTCAACATTCGCAACAAGTCTTGGAAGTTCATACTCTATCTTCGATCTTTTCTCCTTTATCTTATTTCCTACACTTTTCATATTGATTCTGTACAGTATAAAAGCAAGGAATATGACAACAGGACAAAGTATCGGAAATATGAAATACAAAGGAACAGCGAACACCCCTATAATAGATGCTTTTACAATAGTATTCGCCATAAACATTTCAGGTGTAATACTCATCTGTGCAGTACGAAGATCTGTTTCAAGCTGCATTCGCTTAAACTCATTCATAGGAATATGTTTTGCTATTGCTCCTGCAAAACCACCTAACCACACATCAATACTGCTTGTCTTTTCCTGATGCTGCTTGGCAAGGTTTGTAATAGCCTTTGATGTTCTCATATACGGCACTTTGAAAATATCAGCAAGGATAAAATAAAAGGCGATACCGAAAAGTACGCCCACAATAATTTTAATCATTTTACTTATCCTCCTTAAGCCTTGTACTCAATGGGTTTAGTTAATTTGAGAAGGAACATATATGTTACAAGAATAACAGCACCACATATTCCCAAAACAATCTTACCCGGAGTTTCGTATATGAGTGTATGAAACCAGTCCTTGTTAAGAACATACAAAAGAGGAATATTACCCACTACAAGACCAACCATTGTGTAATACTCTGTTCTTACTGCTGCCATCATAGTAGAAAGTTCACTATTTACCACTCGTACATCCGTAAGCTTTGCAACAATGGGATGAAGTGTGTCCACTAGTGCTCTATCATCCTGACAGCGAATAAGTGCATCACACCACTCACGGAAAATCTCATCATCAACCTTTTCTTTCAGATTTCGTAAAGCCTGTTTCACATTGGATGAAACAGCAAAAGAGTCACCTATAAAAGCATTAAAACAATCTCTTAAGGGTGGCTTAATATATGCAAGATTTTCCTTAACTGCAAGTATAATATCCTCATTTCTTATGTATGATGTAGTGATAACTGAAAGTGTAGTTTCAAGTTCATCTTTGATATGTTTATCATAATGAGAAAGACTGTTTCTAACATAGATAAAAGGAATCATAGCAAAAGCTACTGACAAAACTGGCACGAGGAATACATTATCAATGATAATAGCCACTACGGCACCTGATGCAAAAAGCACAAGTGAAATACAGCATACAAAAGCGAATTTGCTTTCTTTACCCATTGCCGCAAGAGCTGATTGAGTATATGCAAGTCTGGAGCCGAGGCTCTTTTTCTTTTTACCTGCTCTCATATTCCTTGCTTTTTCTCGCATTGTAACTTTAGGTGTTGTCATTCTCAAAAGATCCTCGGCAATTTGCTGAGGAGTCAAATCAAGAAAACATACTATTGCAATAATGAGAAGCAAAGAAGTAACTGTAGGCATTATCATTTGTAATCAGCCCCCTTCTCCAAAAAACTTGAAAGCACATCTTGAGGTACACCAAATTGCATAAGCTTCTTTTTAAGGCTGTCGGACATTATCTCAGGCTGTTCAAAGTGACCCTCAGTAATGTTCTTACCCTTTTCAATAACATTCTTTGTAATATTAAAACGAAAAAGAGTATGGTATGCTCTTTCGCCGTTGGGCAGTATCTCGCACTCGGTAATATCCATTATCTTTCTCTCGTTGTTCTCAAGCTTATGAGTATATACAACTATAGGGAAAGCCTGACCTGCTTGCATAAGAGAAGTTTTGAAGTCAATCGGGAATCTCTTCTGACAAAGAAGTGCAATTCTCATATGTGCCGCATCTGCCGCTGAAGCGTGTACCGTTGAAACGACAGTGTGTCCTGTAAGACTTGCTTCTACCGCAGAATAACACTCAACATCTCGCATCTCACCAACACAGACAATATCGGGATTAAAACGAAGGGAAGCCACAACAAGATCTTCCTGAGTAATGTCATAGGCTTCATTGTCCGATGGTCTTGAAAGAGTATGAACTACATTATTAACAACATTGCCTTTCTTATCTTTCCTCACAAGAGCCAATTCTCGGGAACCACTTTCAATGGTGAAAACTCTCTTTCCATCGGGAATGGTAGTAAGAAGCGCATTAAGCAAAGTTGTTTTACCGGATGATGTAGCACCTGCCACAACAACAGAAACACCGTATCTCATACAGGTGCAGAGAAAATCAATCATCTTTTCTGTTGCATTGCCTGACTTGATAATCTGTGTTTTGTTTACTCTTGATGGGTGAAGAAGTCGAATAGATACGCTCACACCAATCTCATCATCAACAACAGGAGCTTTTAGAGCCGTAATTCTTGTATTATTCGGCAAATGCCCCTGCGACATGGGAGATGCATTATCGATAATCATACCCGAATGATGAAGAAGTCTTTTAACAATATCTGTAGCGTGTGTAGGAGAATAGAAATGCTCCTTTACCTTTTCAATCTTGCCGTTTGTGTAGGTTATAGCAACATCGTTCCAGGCATTGATATTTATTTCTTCAACATTATCTCTGCCAAGAAAGGGTGTAAGTATGGAATACTCAGCCATTTCGGAATAAATTTTGTCGCAGAGCTTTTCATCCGTCATACCTTCAACGGAATAAGCCGTGTCACGCAGATACTTTTCAATGTAGGATTTAAGCTGTGAGAGCTTTGTTGTATCAGTAAGTGTTGCGGCATATTTTGAAGATATGTGTTCCTGCACCATAGACAAAAGAGTAACAAAATCAATTTGACGATTCATTTATATCACTCCTTTAAATAACTCTGTTCACAAGTCCCGAAAGTCTTTTCTTGTATTCTTTTGCAGTCAGCCTATCATACATTCTTCCATCAAGAAGTTGCTGTCTTACCTGACGGCAATAAGGAAGAACACAAGCAACATTTTTAAGGTGCGTACATACATCCTCCAAAGGTATATACAGTTCGTTTTCTGTAATATTAACAACCTTTATGCACTGCTCTAATCCCGCTGTAATTTTATCTCCATAGGAATTGAGCCAAGTCATACTTTTAAGATCAGGAGTTATAACCTGAATAATATGATCAGCTCTTGCAATAGCTTGCTTTGATATAAGGTCACTATCATCGTTTGAGCAGTCAACAAACACATATCCCTCTGCTGCGGAGAGTACATCAAGAAGATTCATCACCTTTTCTTTTGTGGGTGTCGGGAAACTATACTTGCTGTCACCTGACATAAATCCGAGACAGCCGAAGTTTTTCATATTCTTAACAGTAACAAGATTTCCCATAATAAGGTCATCAGATATATCAGTACAATCAAGAACAGCACTCAGAGAGAAAAGTGAGTCTGGCGTGTAATTAGGAAAAAGCATACCAACAGAAGGAACAATAATGTCAGGGGAAAGGAAAGTAACAGAGCAATCAGATGTAGAGAGATAAATCTCCTGAGCAAGTTTGAACGCAACAGTTGTTTTACCGCTTCCTGGTGCCCCACAGACAGCAATAAGTTTAGCCATTGTTATCAGCACCTTCCTTGTCAGTTTTAGTTCCAAGGAACTTATCTTGTTTATCAAGGAATTTTTGTGCCTTTTCAGGTTCACCTCTGTAAACAAGAGCTACATGCATTGAAGCACTTTCCTCATAGTTTGCAAGGACTGTAGCCTGCTTTACAGATACAAGCAACGTGATGGTTGAAGGAAGCTCAAAACTACCATCCTCATTCGGCACTACCTCTGTTTCATCAACACCACCTGATGTAGTAGTTGTTATAACCTTAACATATTTAAGTTCAGCAGGTACTTTCGTTTCACCTTCTTTATCAGTCACATATACGCTTACTATGTCACCGTTTTCGAGCTTACCTGAAAGACCGCCCGCAAAAGTATTAATGGTTATACTCATCGCTACCTTATCTCCGTTAAGAGAACCGAATATATTTTCTACTGAGTTTTCATCATCGGTAATCTTTATTTCTGTTGCAAGGTCGCCTTTAAATAAATCAGCCTTTGCATATTTTCCTACTACAGCATCCTTTGTTTTGAGTGCCTTTTCAGGAACGCTGTTTTTTGAAAGCTTCACAATTTCAATATCTGTTTCAACAATCTTACTGCCGTGTGAAATATCCTTTGTGAAACGTATTACATCGGTTTTCTGTTCAGATACTCTGTTGACAAGAGGTGAAACAAGAAATGTCACCGCAACAGCCAAAATGATACAGACTATACCGATCAATGTTCTGTTTTTCATTTTCATTAACTTAAATACCTCCTTTAAAGATAAAAGCCACCATAAAACCTATCGCTAAATAAGGTACAAGCGGAAAACTTATAGTTTTCTTCTCTTTTCCTTTTGCTTTGATGAGGTTATGAATAACAGCAATAAACAAACCTACAACTAAACCTGCTGTAGTGTTCCACACTCCTAAGACCATTGCGGAAGCTGCGGTTATTTTCACATCAGCACCACCTAAACGATTGTTTGATACCATAGCACAAACAAGCATCATACCACCTACAAAAAAAGCTGATAATATCATAGATGGTAAAACTTTAGGTTCTGCACCAACAAAAGAAACAAGTACAACCATAACTGATGCAGCATCACACAAACGTCTTGTATGAACATCACTAACCGACGCCCATAAAAGAATGAGATAAAAAGCTGTACCTTTAATTAGGGTATCCGACATACCGAACATAAGAACCATTGCCAGTGAAGCAACAAATGTAAGAATATGGCAGACTATCATTTCCTTGTCATTATTTTCATATGCCGGTGTTCTTTTAATTGCTATTCTCATTAATAAATGAATAGCAAAAAGATAGATAACGGATGCACAAAAATTCAAAAAAGTTTCTTTGTCTGAATATGCAACGCCCGAAACATTACCCAAAGGCAACAAAGGAAATATGGGGTAAATAAACATTTGATTTATCATAAAAATCATTCCTTTAAAAGAAAACACGGGGGTAACTTTTGTTGCTACCCCGCATAAATTATTTAGCCAGCATAGTTAAACAGTTCTGTGATTTTCGCTGTAACCGTGGGCATGATGGTTGTGTTAAAGAGAGCGTAAAGACCACCGAGAAGAAGAGCACCGATAACTACAGCGATAAGGATTTTTACACCTGTATCTACATAAGCCTCAGCTACTGTACCATCAAGAACTTCGTGAGCTTTTGATGAAGCTACTGCTTCTGCTGTTGCAAAGGCACTCTTAACCTTTGCTGCTGTGTTTTTTGCGAATGTTTTGATTGAATTAAACATAAATTAATACCTCCTGAAATTTAATTAGCCTGCGTAGTTAAACAGTTCTGTGATTTTCGCTGTAACCGTGGGCATGATGGTTGTGTTAAAGAGAGCGTAAAGACCGCCGAGGAGAAGAGCACCGAGAACTACAGCGATAAGGATTTTTACACCTGTATCGACATAAGCCTCAGCTACTGTACCGTCAAGGACTTCGTGAGCTTTTGATGAAGCTACTGCTTCTGCTGTTGCAAAGGCACTCTTAACCTTTGCTGCTGTGTTTTTTGCGAATGTTTTGATTGAATTAAACATAAATTAATACCTCCTAAAATTTAATTAACCTGCATAATCAAAAAGGCCTTCGACTCTTTCTGTTACGGTAGGCATGATTGTGTCATTGAAAAGTGCATAGAGA
>JAZQZO010000199.1:0-17293 GCA_045634065.1 Acutalibacteraceae bacterium | reverse complement strand
GCTAAAAATTCTTCTACTGCCTTACCGCCTTCAAAGGCATCAATTGGAAACTTACGACCGCTTTCTATGCAGTCATAAAAATCCGTTATAAGGTCTGCGTGACCGTTGCCCCAATAGCTTTTGCCGATGAATCCCAGTTTGTTTTTCAGGTGAATCTGTTTAATTTTGCCGAGGCTGATGATATAGGCTTTATCGCCCTCGATACGCAAAGTGGCTCTTTTGCAGATTACGTCAATGAGTACGGGCAGATTTTCTGAAAAAGACGTAGTGGCATTTAAAAGGGCGGTTACTTTGTTTTCGTAATTGAAGGTGGCGTGCAGGGTATCTTCAACCTCAATAACGCCCTTGAGATGGTCGTTGAAAGTATGCGCTGTTACCGAAACGGTATCGCCGCCTGTCAGGTATCGCATTAAATCCTGAGTATGTATAGCCTGATTGACTGTTACACCACCGCCTTCTTTTTCCAAAGAGCCGTGCCAGTCGTCGCTGTAATAATCTTCGTTTCTGCTCCAATGGACAAAGGCTCTTATTGAAACAACTTTGCCATATGTCTTTTTATCGATAATATCTTTTATAGCTTTGACGGGTTCGATGTATCTGTTCTGAAAACATACACCGTAGACAGCATTGCTGCTGCTTTGCGCCTGGCGAAGCTGTGAGAGTCCCTCGGCTGATATTGCACAAGGCTTTTCGCACAGAACGTGAATACCTTTTTTCAATGCAGAAACAGCCATCGGTACGTGAAGGTAGTGAGGAGTGCAGATATGAACGCAGTCGGGCTTATCTTCTGACAGCATAGTTTCAAAATCGTAAAATGCTTTGCATTTATATTTTTTTGCCGCAGTATCAGCGCGATCTTTTTTTATGTCCACAACCGACGAAATATCTATATTTTTCAGACTTTTCAGAACTCTGAGATGATTGCGGGAAATAGCACCGCAGCCTACTACAGAAACTCTCATTTTTTCACATCCTAAAGTTTTAATCTGAACTTAAAAGGTACTGCTCATATCTTCGGTGACTGCCGAAACGACATCTTCTTTAGCCTTTGATGAAGCTACCTTTTCCATAAGAAGAGAATAGAATTTTTCTTCATCTATTGGCAGATTGACAGTTTCATTTGTCCAGCTTGAAAGGTGAGCGGCATTTGAAATCATAAGACCGTTTATACCTTCTGTGCCCTCAGCAACAAGGGGAGTGCCGTAAAGAATGTGGTCAGAAAAAGCATTGAGCACTCCGGGGTGTTGGTCGTTGATGCCATCGGTTTCAACTTCAATTTCTCTATAAGGAATGGTTGCGAAGCCATTTTCGCAGCTTTCTATATTTTTAGACAGGGATTCTTCAAGCTCGAAGAGTGTGATTTTTTCGCCTTTTTCGCATACGAGCCTTGCTTTGTCCATAGTGATTTCAAGTCTGTTGGAACCGGGGAAGTCACCTGTTGAGGTTACAAAGACACCGGTTGCACCGTTGGGGTACTCGGCATAAATTGTAACATCGTCTTCAATTTCAACATCGTGCCATTTACCCTCGTGGCAGAAAGCACGTACCTTAGAGGGCATACCGCAAATCCACTGCCATAAATCAAGCTGGTGAGGCGACTGATTGAGAAGAACGCCTCCGCCTTCACCGACCCAGGTAGCTCTCCAACCGCCTGAGTTATAATAAGCCTGAGTGCGGTACCAATCGGTGATAATCCAATTGACGCGACGAATATCACCGTACTGCTTGCTGTCAACTATTTCCTTTATCTTTCTGTAAACACAGTTGGTTCTCTGATTGAACATCATAGCAAAGGTTTTATCCTGCTTCTTGGCAAACTCGTTCATTTCGAGGACCTGTTTTGTGTAAACACCTGCAGGCTTTTCAGAAACTACGTGTATTCCTTTTTCGAGAGCCTTCATAACGAGTTCAGGATGTGAATAGTGAGGAGTGCAGATAATAACCGCATCAACTTCTCCGCTGTCAAGCAGTTCGTCTGCTGAATTGTAAGTCTTTGCCCAAGGAAGGTTTTCCTTTGACCAGTTGAGCTTTTCGGCTGTACTGTCGGCAACGGCAGTTATGCGCATACCTCTTACCTTTCCGTTAAGAAAACTCTTTGCGTGGGAGGTGCCCATATTACCCATACCTATGATACCGAAACGGATAGGATGAATCTTATCAACTACGCTGTACATAGCATCAGCAGCCGCTTTGAATGATTCGGCGTGGCTTGCGAAAGTGTTGACCTTGATTTTTCTTACGCTGTTGACTACAGCTTCGAGAGCCGAGAGTCCTGCAAAAACCTTGAGATGAGGTTCAAGGGAGAGAATAACAGCTTTCTTGTGTTTATCATATCTTCTGAGAATCTCTTCAACATTGCCGTCACCTTCGCCTGCCGGTACAACATCGGAGTTTTCGTAAAGAGCATCTTTTATGTGGAAATATTCTATGTAATCTTCCAGTAGGTCATATGCCTTGAGAGTATCAACGCCACACTGAACGAAGTTTGCAGGATCAAAAACTGCTTTGAGCTTACCGTCACAAGCCTTGAGGATATCGAGACAGCGTTCAGCATTGTCACCGTAAATGCCCTTTTCATTTTCGTGACAGCAGATAAGTCCGTTGTCAACAGCATAATCAGTCATAGCCTTTACTCTGCGAATAACCTCATCTCTGTACTCTTCGTAAGAATCGTCTTCGCTGAAATAGAAGCTGAATATTCTGATGTATTTTGCTTCAAGAATTTTTGCAACTTCAACAGTGTTCTTGAATGCTTCAAAATGCGCAGAAAAATCCTCTTTGATATTGATTTTGCCGTAGCCTGAGCCGATAGAAGAGACCTTCATATCCTCACGGTCAATCTCCGCTTTCATTTCTTCAGCTTGCTCAACAGAGAGTGTGTTTATGTTAAGAGTCTTGCCGAAACCGCGAAGCTCCATATGTGTGATTCCGTTTTTCTTGCAGGCGGCCATCTGACCGCTTATGCTTGTTTCTCCGGATTCGTCGCAGAATGCAGAATAAATAAAATGTGCCATTGTTACAGCTCCTTTACTTTAATAGCAATGTTGGTTTAATTGTACATCTGTTTTGTAGTGTTTTCCTTAAATATTTTGATAAAATACAGGTGTTTTCTTAACTTTTTTGATATTCGTCACCCAATCCTTTATTTTGCACTTTTTTAGGTGAGATGCCGTAAGCTTCCTTGAACTTTTTAGAAAAATAATTGCTATCCTCAAATCCGCAGATTTCAGCAACCTTGGTTATATTATGACCGTCCGCTGACTTAAGAAGCTGTTCTGCATATTGCAATCTCAGGGAGTTCAGATATTTTGAAAAGCCTAAGCCTGTTTCTTTTTTGAAGAGTCTTGAAAAATGCTCGGGACTTATGGAGAACATCCTTGCTAAAGAGGACAGAGTTATGTCCGAAGCAAAATTTTCCTTTATATATGCTACTGCCTGTTCAATGACCTTGTTACCGTCATCAATGTCAATGCAGGATTCGTTATTGCGTAAAAGCAGATAAAACAGTGAATGAGTGTGGCAGGAGATTATTTCATCAGAAAAGTAATCGCCAAGGTTATATTCAATTTCGATTTTATCTAAAAGCTTTCTTATCTCATCGGATACAAAAGGGTTTCTGAAAAGATAATTGCCTGTGGAAATGTTCGTCTGTACGCAAGCGGGTATGTACCTGCTTGTGCAGTTGAGAAGTATTCTTGAGTGTTTTATGTTATCATATTTTGTGTGGTGGATTACGCCGTCGGGGATTATTACAATATCGCCGGACTGAACATTATAAACCTTGTTATCAATAATGTAGGTGCAGTTGCCCTCTTCGAGAAAATATATCTCATAAAGAGAATGGTAATGGGGCCAGGAAGCACCTGTTTCGGCAACTCTTTTACTCATACCGTGGTGAAAATAAAGATTTTCAGCAGGATCAAATTTGATAAAGCTCATTACACACCTCCATATATTATTGAGGTGATAATAGCATTTCATATCAAAAAAGTCAAGAAATCAGATGAAACAAGTCAAAATATTCAAGGAAAACAGAACAAATTAGATGTATTATTATAATAATATATTATCGGAAAGGTATGATTTGATATGAAAAAGGCTTTAAAAGTTATTATTGCTGTTTTACTAATAGCGGCAGTCGGATTCGGAGGTTTTGTTATATATAAGAGCTCACAAGGTATTGCCTATGATATTGCATCGATAGAAAAAATTCAAAGCGATGTTGAAATAGTTTCCGAAACTGAGGACAGTGTTACAATCAAAAAGAATTCAGAGGGTGACTTCAAGGTTGTAATGTTCACAGATACACACCTCAAGGGTGATAAGGAACTCGACAATATTACGGTTTCAAATATGGTAAAAAACATAAAAGAACAGAATCCTGACCTTGTCATCTTAGGTGGTGACAATGTTACATACGGTTTTAATAAAAAGAGAAATGTTCAGCTTGCAGAGCTTTTTGAAAATCTCGGTGTATACTGGGCAACAGTTCTCGGTAACCACGAGGGTGACGGTTTCCTTTCATATGGCAGAAAAGATGTTATAAAGCTCTTTTCGACCTATGAGCACTGTCTTGTAAAAGAGGGTAAAGAAGATATTGACGGCAATGGTAACTGTACGATAAACATTCTCAATTCTGACGGTACCCTTAAAGAAGTTTTCTTCCTTATGGATTCGGGCGACTATATGACCGAGGAATCAAAGGCAGAATACGGTGTTACAGAAGATGATGAAGTTTACGACGGTGTTAAAACCTCACAGGTGAAGTGGTACAAAGAAAAACACGATGCTATCGAAGAGGAATACGGTGAATTTAAATCTGTAACCGTTGTTCATATTCCCATCTATCAGGCTGATAAGGAATACGCAGAAGGTGATTTCCTTTACGGCGATAAAAGAGAGGGCGTCTGCGAATCAGGCTTTGATGCAGGACTTTTTGATGCTATGAAAGAAAAGGGCAGTGCTCAGGCTGTCTACTTCGGCCACGACCACGTAAACAATTTCGGTGTTATGTGTGACGGTATTCTCTTATCCTATATTCAGCCTTCAGGCTATGCTGCATACAATATGTCAAGCAAGTTTGATGCTCCCGAAAACGAATGGATTCAGGGCTGCACAGTTCTTAATATTAAAGAAGACGGCACTTATACTGCCGAAAGAATATTCAATCATCAGTAAAGAGGTGCTTTTATGAGATATATTGACAATAAAGCGGAAGATGTAAAAATTGCCTACATAGGCGGTGGATCAAGAGGTTGGGCCTGGGGTCTTATGAGTGATCTTGCAACTGCAGGTGATATGAGCGGCAGAGTTGAACTTTATGATATCGACTTTGAAGCTGCTAAGGCTAATGAAGCTATCGGCAACAAATATAACAGCCTCCCTGAGGCAACATCACAATGGAATTACAAGGCAGTAGAAACTATCGGTGAAGCTTTAACAGGTGCTGATTTTGTTATCATCTCCATTCTTCCCGGTACCTTTGACGAGATGGAAAGTGATGTTCACGCTCCCGAGGAATATGGCATTTATCAGTCTGTCGGTGACACAACGGGTCCCGGTGGTGTTGTCCGTGCAATGCGTACTCTGCCGATGTTTGAGGAAATTGCCGAAAACATAAAGAAGTATTCGCCCGATGCGTGGGTTATAAACTACACCAACCCAATGACTCTTTGTGTTAAGACACTTTACAGGGTTTTCCCTGAAATTAAAGCCTTCGGCTGCTGTCACGAGGTTTTCGGTACTCAGGATGTTCTTGCTAAAATGGCAAGTGTTCTTTTCAATGAAGATGTCAAGAGAAAAGAAATAAAGGTTAACCCTATCGGTGTAAACCATTTCACCTGGCTTACAAAAGCAACCTATAGAAATGTTGACCTTTTCCCTTATTACAGACAGTTCTGTGAAAAATATAAGGATGGATGTACCGAGTATGTTGACCCTGAGTGGCTTAAAAGTTTCCACGGAAATGCTCACAAGGTTAAAATTGACCTTTTCCGTCGTTTCGGCTATATTGCAGCGGCAGGTGACAGACATCTTGCAGAGTTCTGCGAGGGTAAGTGGTATCTTGAAAACAACGATAGAGTAGAGGAGATGCTTTTCCATCTTACACCTGTGTGGTCAAGAAAGGACGAGCTTAAAGAACGTCTTGCAAAAAGCCTGAGGCTCTTAAACGGTGAAGAAGAAATCAAACTTAAGAAGACAGGTGAAGAGGGCGTTAAGCAGATGAGAGCGATTCTCGGTCTCGGTGATTTTGTTACAAATGTCAACCTTCCCAACCGCGGACAGATTCCTAATCTCCCATTAGGTGCAGTTGTTGAAACCAACGCTTCATTTACCTCGGGTACTGTTACACCTGTAGTGGCGGGCGAAATTCCCAAGGAAATCTATCCTCTTATTTCACGTATCTGTACTCAGCAGGAAGTGCTTTCGGATGCAATTGCCGAAAGAAATCTCGACAGAATATTTGAGGTTTTCGCTAATGATCCTCTGGTTACCTGTTCGCTCAGTCAGGCAAAAGAGCTTTTCGATAAAATGGTAAACAATACAAAAACTTATCTTACCGACTATAATCTCGGTTAAACTGCCGTAGAAAATATGAAGATATTATCATTAATTTTTGCTGCACTTTCAATTGTAATGCCATTTGTTACCCAGAAAACAGGTCTTTCAAAAAAATACGGTTTTCCTCTGAAAATGCTCTGTGCCTGCCTTTATCTTGTTACAGGTGTTCTTTCTGCTGTTTCTTTCGGCAAGGTTACGGAATATTCAACTATGATACTCGCAGGGCTTATTTTCGGTATTCTCGGTGACTTTTTTCTTGAATATAAGTCTAAGAAGCTGTTCCCTCTGGGTGCTGTGTTTTTTGCTTTGGGGCATATAGTTTACAGTGTTACCTTCCTTTGGATAGGGGACTGCAATGCTGTAACTCACATATGGGCTGTGATTGGTATGACTGTGGCTGTTACGGCTATGATTTTTGCTTTTGCAAAGACTAAGCTTCACTTAAAAGGTAAAAAGAAATTTATTGTAATATATGCACCGGTACTGATATTTTCTTTTGCCTGTGCCGTTGTCGCGGGTGCTGTAGCTCTGAGTGAAGGAAACTTTGCTTTCAGTTTGTGTCTTATATGGGGTGGCTCGATGTTCTTTGCATCTGATATTATGATAGGTGTCGGTAAAGGCGGAGTCAAACGACCGAAGCCACTGCACTATGCAGTTTCTTATACCTATTTTGCAGCTCAGTCACTCTTTGCACTCAGTATATTATTTCAGTGAGGTGTTGATATGAAAAATAACTTTATACCTGTATCGCGTTTTGTAATCTGCAGTGATTCACATATTGAGGGCATCGGTTCACCGGGTTACTACAGACTTAAAGAAGTAATAGATTATTCCCTTGATTTTGCAGAAAAGGACGAATACTATAATAAAATCGACACCTTCTTTATTGCAGGCGATATTACAAACAAAGGCTCAAAAGAAGAGTTTGACGCTTTCAAAGAAATCTATGATTACGGCAAAAGTAAAGGTGCAAAGTTCTTGTGTACCGTTGCCAAAGGTCACGATTCTATAACAATGGGAAAGAAATCCCTGGAATATTACAAATCACTTACGAATCAGGAAACGGACTTTCACAGAGTAATCGGAGGCTATCATTTTATCGGAATTTCCACCAGCAAAATGAAGAAGCACTTCAATTCACCTTTTCAGAAAATGTGGCTGAAAAAAGAGCTTGACAAAGCGGTGAAAGATACGCCTGATAAACCTGTGTTTGTTATGCATCACGAACACATTAAATACACAGTTTACGGAAGCTATGACGAAGACGGCTGGGGAAAAATTCTCTTTGCGGATCTGCTGAAAAACTATCCCAATGTAGTTGATTTCTCGGGTCACTCACACTATCCTGTCAATGATCCGCGCTCAGTGTGGCAGAATGAGTACACAGCAATCGGCACAGGTTCACTTAAATATACTGAGCTGACAGTTGACGGTGAAAAGAAGATACATCCCGATTTTTACGATGATTGCGCTAACTTTCTTATTGTTGAAGCAGATAAGGACAGCAATCTTAAAGTTATGGGTGTTGACTGTATGGAAGGAGAAATACTCTGTGAGTATTATTTTAAGAACCCTGCCGACAAAAACAACCGTGAGTACACTAAAGAAAAACAGATTGCACGCTCTGTAGCTCCTGAATTTTCTGACGATGCAAAAATTGCTATCGAAGAGCAAAGTGATGTTTATGTAGTTTATTATCCCGAGGCAGTCAGCAAAGACGGCATGCCTGTGTTTATTTACAGAATATATGTTGAAAATGCAGACGGTCAAATTGTTAAAATGAGAAAACAAATACCGACTTATTATCTTTACGGAGAAGATGAAGAACTCAGAGAATGTTTGGGAATGTTTCCTAAGGGAAAATACAAGGTTAAGATTCTTGCTGAAAATGTTTACGGTATGAAGTCGGAATTTATAGAAAAAGAATTTGAAATATAAGGAGAAAATATTATGGGAAAAGCTAAAGAAAAACTTTAGAAATTTATGGATAACCCCGATGTAGCTTTCAAAGAGCAGATGGGTTATGTGTCAGGTGTATTCGGTAACTGTATGGGTCAGGACTCAGTAAGCACATATACCGATCAGTTTATGTATGACTATATGGGTCTTAAGTCAAGCCATATGGTTGCTATGAAGTCAACCACCACAGCGGTTAATATTCTTATCGCTCCTATCGTCGGTGCAATGCTGGATAACAACCGTTCAGGCAAGGGTAATGCGAGAAACTTTATGATGGCCTCCGCTATTCCTTTCACACTTGCATCTGTGCTTCTTTTTGTTGTACCCTCAGGCTCATTGATGTTCAATCTTGTCTGGAGCTTTGTGCTTTATCTTGTTTTCAATATTGCAGATACTTTCTACGATGTGGCACTTTCAACCCTTTCAGTACGAATGACACCCAATGCAAAATCCAGAAAGAACTTCTACACTGTTGCTCAGGTAGCTTCAACTCTCGGCTCAATGTTCCCTGGCTGGCTTGTTCCTATTATCATTGATGCTTTCGGCGTCGACTACAACGCACAAAAGTGGGCTTTCTTCTCAGTTGCACTTCTTTTCGGCATTATGGGTCTTATCACTATGCTTATACCCTCAATGACTCTTAAAGAGAGAAATATTGTGCTTCCGCCCAAGGATGACAAGAAAATCAAAATCGACTATAAGCTCATTCTTCTCAACAGACCCTTGCTCCTCCTCTGCCTTTGCAACTGCATTGAGTCCGTCAGAAGAGTATGCTACAATTCACTTCCTTTCTTCTACAAGCAAACCCTTAATAAATTCAGTATGAAGGCTTATGTTGAAATGGGTTCATCTGCTCTTTCATATGCAGGTCTTTTCTCAGTGCCCTTCCTTGGCAGAAAGCTTTCATCAAGAGATATTGTTGTGGCAGGCTATATGCTCACAGGTATATGCTATATTCTTCTTGCTATTATGGGTTACGGTAACCTTTGGGTTGTAGGTATTCTTATTGCTATAGGCGGTCTTCCCAATGCCGGTATGAGTGCAGCTAAAAGAGTACTTCTTGCGGACTCAACAGATTATATGGAATGGAAGAGCTATAAAAAGTATGGCGTAGCTCAGCGTAACGAGGGTATGGTTTTCGCTTTCAGCACTATGGTATCAAGAATTTCCGACCTCTGGAAAGAGCTTCTTGTTAACGGCGGTCTTGCACTTATCGGCTATCAGAGCGCTCAGATGATTGACGGTCAGATGGTTGAAGCTGTTCAGACTCCTGAGACCTTACACGGCATTTTCTTGCTTGTTGTTATTCCCGGTATTATTGGCAACCTTCTTCCCGGTATCATTATGATGTTCGATAACTTTACAGGCAAGCGTAAGGAAATGATTATGGAGGAACTCGAGGTTATCAGAGCTGAGTCTAAAGCAAGACTTGAAGCAGGTAATATCTAAACAGATTTGGTGAAGAGAAAAATATGAAAAATTCAAAAGAAAAAAGCAAAAAAACCTCCTTGATTATAAGAATTATCAGAGCAATATTGATTTGTCTGGTTGTTCTTGCTATGTTGATTTTCGGGCTTTATAAGCTCGTGACATATCAATGGCAGGATGAACCCGAGGAATACCCCGCAACCAATCAGTATATTACACAACTCGGCAAAACTATGGTTTTGGCTCATCGTGCAGGAAGAAAGCTGTTTCCTCAAGGTACGATGATGGCTTTTGAGGGCTGCATAAACTCCGAAACCTTTGACACGGACTTTTTTGAGTTTGATGTGCGATTAACCAAAGATGAAAAGCTGATTATTCTTCACGATGATACACTTGACGAAGTAAGTGATGCAGTTGAATATTTCGGTAAAACCGAGAACTATCCCGAGGATTACACTTACGAAGAAATCTATAATCTTAATTTAGGTGAAAATTTCAAAAACCAAGACGGCGAAACTCCTTATAAGGGGCTTCGAGGTGAGGATGTACCTGATAATCTGAGGGCGTTAACTGTTTATGATGCTTTGACCTATGTTGAAAGCAACGGTGATTATTATTACAGCATCGAAATCAAAAACAGTGGTGAATCAGGGTTAAAGTCAGCGGATATTCTTTACAGAATTTTAGAGGATAAGAATTTGCTTGACAGAGTAATAGTTTCCTCTTTCAACAAAGATGTGATTTTATATCTTGAAGAAAACTACCCTGAGTTGTCACGATCAGCTTATAATATGGAGGCGGCAGGACTTTTTATTGATGCTCTTCTTGATATCGACAGACCTGAGGGCTATTATAAATTTGATATCTTACAGGTGCCGCCGGACAAATATATTGTAAATATGGGCACATCAAAGATTGTAAATTATGCTCACAAAAACAATATTGCAGTTCAATACTGGACAATAAACGACACGGAAAAAATGTTGTTTTTACAGAATATCGGGGCTGACGGAATTATTACAGATAATCCTGATGTCGCCTGCCGGGTGCTCAATGCTCAGGCTGAATAAATAGTACAGACAAAGGAGTACACAAATATGTTTCCAGTTAAATGGGGTCAGGGGCAGTTGTTTGCTTATTCTGCTCTTGACGGAGAATCTTTTTTCACCGATGATTTTTCAGGGATACTTTCAGGTGATAAAATCGGTGTTATTTTTCATACGCTCAACCGGAGAACTCTTTATTTCGGTGATATGAATAAATTTATTGCATCTGAGTTTAAATGCGTTACATCTGATATGATTCTTATTGAATCTCTTTTAGGTACATTCAGTATACTGTTTGCAGAAAGACATCTTGTTATAGGCGAGTATGATGATTTAATCGGTATTTTTGTCAGTCTCGGCGGCAAAGGCAAAACAATTCAAAAAGGTGATATTGAGATTCACAATACAGACGACGGTGAATACACGGCTCTTCTTAAGAAGGACGGCAGGTTTGCTTTCGCCTACGGGAAAAGTGAAAATGAGGTTGCTGACCTTTGTGAAAAAGGTATGTTAATTGATCTTGAAGCTCTGAAAGAAAAGAAGAGTAAGCCTTTTGAAAAAACTAATGATGAAGATAGCAGATACTCTGTTTTATATGAAAAGTGTATAAGTGTAATGAAAAGTCAGCTTTATTCACCTGAGGGCAATATCAAAAGAATATGGTCAACACCGGACCGTCTGCCTCACAGAAATATGTGGCTATGGGATTCGGTTTTTCACGCTATCGGACACAGACACCTTGATGCAAATGTTGCTCAAGAGCTTATATTGGCACTCTTTGATGTTCAGAAATCTGACGGATTTATACCTCATATGGCAAAACCTGACAGTATCTCTGATATAACTCAGCCTCCTGTTATTGCCTGGGGAGCCTGGCTCGTATATGAAAAAAGCGGTGATAGAGACTTTCTGAAAACGGTGCTTGAAAACAACAAAGCCTTTCTTCTCTGGTGCAAAGACAACAGACGAAAGACTGATAAAGAGCTTTATTCCTGGCACACTAATCCCGAACTCAACAACCGCTGCGACGAATCAGGTATGGATAACTCACCGAGATTTGACACAGAAAGCGATCTTTATGCTATTGACTTTTCCTGCTATATGGCAAACGAAGCAAGGTTTATGAAAAAAATTGCCGACGAGCTTTCAGACAAAGAAAATTCTGACCTTTTCGGCAGTTGGTACGAAAAATTAAAAGCTGACATAAACAGCACTCTCCGGTGCGTAGAAGATGGCTTCTATTATGATTTTGATATACAGAATGATTGTTTCAGTAAGGTGCAGTCGGTTTCATCGTTTCTTCCGATTTTTGCTGGTGTATGTGATAAGGAACAATGTAAAAAACTCGTTGAACATCTAGAAAACCCCGATGAATTCGGCACGGAATTACCTATACCCACTATATCAAAAAAAGAAAAAACATTCGGCTCCGATATGTGGAGAGGACCTGTATGGATTAACTATAACTATATGATTTTGTTGGGACTTGTCAGTTACGGTTATGAGGATTTATCACGAAAAATCAAAGACAAAACCCTTGAAGTTATAAATGAGTGGTACAACTGCACAGGTACGGTTTATGAGTTCTACGACAGTGAAAATCGTATACCGCCCTTATGCTTCAATCGAAAAGGTCAGGTATACGAGCCTTACGATTTCAGAGTGAAATATCAGACTATAAGAGATTACGGCTGGAGTGTAACGCTGGCGTTTGATTTAATGAATGAATAAATAATAAAAGATTAAGCACGACTTTCAGTAAGCCGTGCTTTTTATATACAACAATCACCACCAACATCCTTTCGGGTGTGTTTGGTGATTTTGAATTACTGTGATTTCATAAAAAAGCACCACTACAGCAATATAAAAACAGAAATTCTTAAACGAAATCGCTGATAAGTGTTAAAATGCAATAGAAAAGTTTCAATATGACAGCAGTTAAACGTTAATATACGGATAAGAGAAAATAATTAGTCAATCCATAACTGTTGAAAGTCAGGTGAGTTTAATGCTTTTTGGTTGAAAAGGTTTGAATTATTGTGATATAATAGTTTCAGAAATAAGAATTTGGAGGACATTATGCGTAAGTGTATTAGATGCAATATAGCGATGATAGAAAATTGTGGTATTAAAGTTAAAGGTGCAGCCTATGGTTTAGTGTTGACTGATGACGAAAATAAATGGTGGGGTGGAAGAATGGAGCAACCTAAAGTGGCTATCTGTCCCAAATGCGGAGAGGTATCCATTTACTTGGAGAATGTAGAGAAACTAAAAAACAAATAGATAGAAAGCCCTTACAACTTCCAACTTAACGAGGTGTAATGTAGCTTCTTAGGGCGTATTCTTGAACAGTAACAATATTATGGAGAATGATATGAATAAAATTATAGAAATAACAGATTTTCTTGCTCCCGAGCTGGATGTGTATGCACGCTTAACCGAGACTCAGCTATTAAACAGAGAGTTCCCTGAAAAAGGTTTGTTTATAGCTGAAAGCCCAAAGGTTATTGAAAGAGCTCTCGATGCAGGATATGAGCCGTTTTCTTGTCTTATGGAAAAAAAGCATATTGAGGGTGAAGGTAAGCAAATTCTTGCCAGAATAAAAGATGTTCCTGTTTTTTGTGCGGAATTTGAAGTTCTGACGCAGCTGACAGGCTTCAAGCTGACTAGAGGGATGCTGTGTGCTATGAAACGAAAGCCACTGCTTGACATAAGAGAAATTTGTGCGAACAAAAGCAGAATAGTTATATTGGATAAGGTTATGAATCCGACTAATGTAGGTGCGATAATCAGATCAGCTGCAGCACTTGGAATGGATGCTGTAATCCTTACTCCCGGATGTTCAGATCCTCTGTACAGACGTGCTGCAAGAGTCAGTATGGGGACTGTGTTTCAGATTGAATGGACATTTTTGACCGATGACAGTTTGGATGAAATAAAGGCTCTCGGTTTTAAAACCGTAGCTATGGCACTTAAGGATAATTCTCTTTCTATAAATGATCCCGGTCTGACAAAAGAAAAGAAGCTCGCTATAATTATGGGGACAGAGGGTGATGGGCTTTCTGATCAAACCATATCTGACTGCGATTTTACTGTGAAAATACCAATGTATCACGGTGTTGATTCACTTAATGTTGCGGCTGCTTCCGCAGTAGCATTTTATCAGCTCGGTAATAAACATAACGATTCATAATGGCCTTGTACATTTAAAAGGGTTCAAGGTAAGAATATAGATAATGGCTTGATAGAAAAGCTTACTGTAGAAAATAGGTTGAATCCAATTAACAGTGTAGAGGTTTATTCCCTTGCCGATACCTCTGCTGCCACCTGTTACAACTGCAACCATATTCTTCACCTTATTTCTTCATAACATATTTCTGATAGTAGGGCATATAGCACTCGCTGTCTCTGATTACACAGCCTGAAACAGTACCTGCACGCATCAGTTCAGAGCATTTGCTGCATTTGATGCAAACCTTGCCTTTGTCAAGGATACCTTTTTCAAGATAATCCTTATAGAAAGTCGGATAAGCAAAGGTCATTCTGCCGAAGCCTGCGATATCACCGACACCTTCATTAAGTAACTTTTCTGCATAATCAAATTTATACTAACATTTTATGATAAAAAACAATATATTTTATGAAATATGAAAATCCTGCAAAGAAGAAATTCTTTTATTCGATAAATACTTTATTTTATGGAGAATATATGTTATAATTATCCCATAATTTTATCAGGAGATGAACATTATGAGTGACAATCGTTCAATGCAGTATGCTGAAATTCTTTCAAAGCTTATTAAGGTTGAAACAATTTCATCAAGAGAAAAACAGGATATTACAAAATTTTTAGGCTTCCACAAGGTCCTTCGTGAGACTTTCCCTAATCTTTTCAAGGTAGCTGAATGTGAGGAATTTGACGGCAGTCTTTTATTAAAGTGGAAAGGTACTGATTCGTCTTTAAAACCGATTTTGCTTATGAATCACCACGATGTTGTTGAAGCAAGCGGCGAGTGGACTCATCCTGCGTTTTCAGGTGCTATTGCTGATGGCAAGGTTTGGGGCAGAGGTACTCTTGACACAAAGGGCGGTCTTGCAATGATGTTTCAGGCTGCAGAAGAACTTATCAAAGAGGGCTTCACACCTAAGAGAGATACATACTTAGTAACAGCTTGTACCGAAGAAATCGGTGGTGAAGGCGGAGACGCTATATCAGTTGAGCTTCAGAAAAGAAACATCAGATTCCATATGGTACTCGATGAGGGCGGTATGATTATGTATGATCCCATCGGTGGTGCTGACGGTACCTTTGCAATGATCGGTGTTGGCGAAAAGGGCTATGTTGACCTTAAGTTTATCGCTAAATCCAACGGTGGTCACGCATCAGCTCCCGGCAAGAATACACCACTTGTACGTCTTGGCAAGTTTATGGTCGAAGCCGAAAAGGCAGAATGCTTTGATGTTTATATGTCAGATACAGTTAAGGAAATGCTTTCACGTTTTTCACCGACAATGAGCGGTATAATGAAAACTGCCTGCAGCAATGTCAATGCTTTCAAGCCTGTACTTAAGAAAGTAATGCCTGCTATTTCACCTGCCGGTGCAGCACTTCTCAGAACAACTCTTGCGTTTACAATGAGCAAAGGCTCTGACGGTACAAACGTTATTCCTCAGGAAGCCTGGGTTGTTGGTAATATGCGTTTCTCACACCATCAGGGTAAGAAATCAAGCGTTGATGCTATTGCTGCCCTTGCTAAGAAATATGATATCGAAACAATCATTACCGATGACGGTATTGAGTCGGGAATTACAGACTTCAAAGGCGATGCATTTAAGTTTATGGAAAAAGCAGTTAACAACATTTTCCCGGAATATAAGCCTGTGCCGTATATTATGAATGCTGCAACTGACAGCAGATATTTCAACAGAGTTTGCGATAACTGTCTGCGTTTTGTACCCTTCAAGATTAACAAACAACAGCTTGACAGTATTCACGGTATTGATGAAAATGTTGATATTGCTACCCTTGCTCCTGCTGTTGATTTCTACAGATACATAATCAAAGAGGCTTGATTTAAATAAAAACAAAAAACAAAATTAAAAGGACGATGCTTGCATCGTCCTTTTTGTGTGTTGTTGGTGAATTATTTAACCTTGATAACCTCACAGGGTTTGTCAACATAGAATTTATACATAGTGTTATAATCCATACCTGCGCAAATAAGCATTGATTTTTCGGTGCAGTTATAAACAGAACTCCAAAGAGTGATAACCATATGCTTAAGGGCCGGATGACGGTAATGCAGGGTAACTTCTGAAAGAAGTTTCATAGCTTCTTCCTCTGTGATTACGCCGTTTTTAGCTTTGAGGGTTGTTTCAATTTTTTCATAACGGTCATAACCTCTGCCGTCGTGATTATCGCCGCCCTCAGTGAGGAAGTAGTTTGTGAGCATAAGATTTTCTTTGCCCTCTTCCTGGCTGATTACAACCATTTTGTTGTCGACATATTCGATAATAGCGCTGTTGCCCTGAGCATCGGCAAGCTGATAGTGATAATTGATACCGAGCAAATCCTGCATATCATATGATGCGAACAGTTCAATAGCTTCTTGGACAGTTGCACACTTATCAAGAGCTGCACGGATAGCCACAATGGTGATGAAAGGCTTTTTACCTGTATTTTGTTTTGTAGCTTTGGATTTGATTTCAAGCACAGCGATGGAAAAGCCTTTTTCGTTTATGCCGTCCATTGATGTGTAGGGAGCTGCTAAAGCACGAAGATGATTTTTAGCCTTTGACATCGGGAAATATTTTGTGCCGTGAACAAAGAATGTCGTGTCGACTACACTCATACTTCTGTATCCTTTTTCCGGAGCAGTCCAGCAAACGAGACAGGGAGCAGCTTTATAGTCAAAATTTCTGCCTAAAATATAGTCGCCGTCGGGTGTTTTTGCGTTATATGTAGAACAAGCAAAACCGTCTTTTTCAGGGTTTTGTGCAAGTGAGGGACACTTGATTTCTTTTTGTAAATAGCGAACTACGTCCATAATTCCTTTTGTACCCTGCTGTAAAATACCGTCAAGGTTGTAGGAACATTTATAATCCATAATCCATATGTTTTCATCAAGCTGTTTTAAGGTTTTAAGGGTTTCAGTCTGTGCTTTTTTTGCAAGCATTTTCTGATTTTCATTCATATAATCATCTTCTTTTCTTAAAATATTTCTAAAAGTATATCACAGTCATAAATAATAATCAAGGATTTGCTTCTATGTAAGATTGAAAAATTGAAAGTGATATGA
>JAZQZO010000198.1:0-4551 GCA_045634065.1 Acutalibacteraceae bacterium | reverse complement strand
GTGCTTAAAGCCCATAGTCTTTATGTTGAATGTCATATCTTTGTAGTTGATGCTCCAGAACGGAGGCATCTTGCTTCTTACTTCCCATTCGCCCCCTCCTGACTTTGAACGGTGATAATAAGCGTCAGCCTTTCTCCAAAGGGGGTTTTTCTTGGGAGTCTTCCAGAGAACCTGGGGGTCGGGGCGTACCAAAACGATATTGCCCCAGCGCTCTAACTTTTCACCGTCAGAGCAATCGATAAGCTCGTAATCTTTCCAATCTTTTGTATATCTCATAATAAATTACCTTATTCCTTTAGAATAATTGTTGCTGTCCCGGTACGGGGATGCCGAGATGTTCATAGGCAGCAGGGGTTGCTACTCGTCCTCTCGGTGTTCTGCCAAGGAAACCTATCTGCATAAGATAGGGCTCATAGACATCTTCGATAGTCACTGCCTCTTCACCGATAGCTGCCGCGATAGTCTCAAGACCAACGGGACCGCCATTATAGGCTTTAATCATAGTTGTAAGCAGAAGTCTGTCTATTGAATCAAGACCGATGTTGTCTATTTCCATTTTTTCAAGAGCGTGGTCGGCACTGTCTTCGTCGATGATGCCGTTGCCCACAACCTGAGCGAAGTCTCTCGCTCTCTTTAAAAGTCTGTTGGCAATTCGCGGAGTACCTCTTGAACGAGATGCTATTTCGAGTGCGCCGTATTTTTCTATATCAATGCCCAGGATGCCTGCACTTCTTGTTACAATCTGCGCAAGCTCTTCGGGAGTGTAGAGCTCAAGACGCAGGATTACACCGAATCTGTCACGAAGGGGCGCTGAAAGCTGACCTGCTCTTGTGGTTGCACCAACAAGGGTAAACTTCGGAAGGTCAAGTCTGATTGATCTTGCTGATGGGCCTTTACCGATGATGATATCAAGGGCATTATCTTCCATAGCGGGATAAAGAACTTCTTCAACGCTTCTGTTGAGGCGGTGAATTTCGTCGATGAAAAGCACGTCGCCTTCGTTGAGGTTGGTAAGCAGTGCCGCAAGGTCACCCTGCTTTTCAATAGCAGGACCTGAAGTAACTCGGAAGTTAACATTCATTTCGTTGGCGATAATGCCTGCAAGTGTTGTCTTACCAAGACCCGGAGGGCCGTAAAGAAGCACGTGGTCGAGACTCTCGCCTCTTGCTTTGGCAGCTTTTATATATACTTCAAGGTTTTCCTTCGCCTTCTCCTGGCCGATATAATCTGTCAGCACCTTAGGACGAAGTGAGGTTTCTATATCAGAGTCCAGACCTGTATAATCCGGAGCTACTATTCTTTCTTCAAAATCCATTTTCATTCACCTGTAATCACATACTGCTTAAAAGTTTCAGAGCTTGCTTGATAATAGTCTGCACCGGAAGTGACGGGTCAACCTTGCTAACCGCTGTTGCCGCCTCGGACTGTGAATAACCCAGCATTGCCAGTGCTGCAATTGCTTCACTTGTGTTGGGCATCTCCGTGGCAGCACTGATTCTGTCTGCACTTTCAAAAAATTCACCGTCGGGTACAATGCTTTTAACTTTATCTTTAAGGTCGAGGATAATTCGCTGTGCAATCTTCGGGCCGATGCCGCTTGCACGGGTAATTGATTTTGCATCCTTGGTGGAAATTGCAAGGGCGATTTCGTCAACTGTCAGCTCTGAGAGAATTGCAAGAGCCGCCTTTGGTCCCACACCGTTGACGGTTATGAGCATCTTGAACCATTCAAGCTCATATTCCGTTGAAAATCCGAAAAGGTCAAGGGCATCTTCGCGTACATTAAGGTGGGTATAAACTGTTGCTTCAGTCTTATCGTCGGGCAAATCATAAAGTGTGAAGCGTGATGTGTGGCACATAAAACCCACACCGCCACAGCTGATTACAGCGAAGTTGATACCCTTATTGATAACTTTGCCTGTGAGTGAATAGAACATAGCTTATATCCCCTTTCTGATTCTTAAGTTGTTTGTCATAAGTGAACCGCTTGCGTGAGCGTGGCAGATAGCCATAGCTAAAGCGTCGGCTGTGTCGTCGGGCTTCGGCACTTTTTCAAGTGCGAGGATTCTGCGGGTCATTTCCTGCACCTGTTTCTTTTCAGCTCTGCCGTAACCCACAACGCTCTGCTTCACCTGCAAGGGTGTGTATTCGAAGGCAGGTACCATATTTTTCTGAGCCGCCAGCATTATTACGCCTCGCGCCTGACTGACATCGATAACGGTCTTTGCATTATTATTATAAAAGAGCTTTTCAATAGCCATAGCTTCGGGTCTGTGACGCTCAATTATACGGCAGAGTCCGTCATAAATTTTTTCAAGTCTTATGTTAAAAGGTGTCCCCGCGTCGGTTAAAATTGCGCCGTAATCGATGACGGAAAAGTGGTTGTTTTTATATTCAATCACCCCGTAACCCACAATGGCATAACCCGGGTCGATACCTAAGATAATCATGGCATACTACCTCACTATAATAATCAATATATTATAGCACAATGCGATATCTATTTCAAGCAATATAAATACAAAAAGACGGAACTTTTAGGTTCCGTCTGAATATTTTTATTGTCCTTGCCGGACAGGCATTCTTTCTTATAAGAAAGAATCAAAGAATTTTGCTTATTTTTTCTTTCTGAATATCACAAACTTCGAAAAGAAGTAGTTCATAACCACAACAACCACAGCAAGACATACCTTAGAAATCATATTTCCGCTGACGGTAAAACCGTAAATCTCAAAGGCAAAGTCTTTCATTCCGCAGACATCCACAAGCAGGAAAAGCCCTGCCTCTTCAACGAGAAAAGAGAAAACCCTTGCCGCGAAAAATGAAGATGCCTCTTTTGCTACGAGTTTCATCTCCCAGCTCTTGCTTTCAAAAACAAATAGCTTGTTGCAAATATAAGCAAATACAACGGAAATGAACCAGGCAAAACCGTTTGACACAAGATAAAACTCCACGCCGAGAAGCACGTTGAAAAGCTTGTAGCTGATGAAGTTCACCAAGGTTGAGCCTGCGCCGAAAATAACGTAGATAATCAGCTCTTTATATTTAATTATCAGATTTTTGATTGTTTTCATAGGTTAAAATCTCTTTTGAAATAAATATTGGTCTGTCTTTGACCTGTGCGTGTACCTTGCCAAGATACGCACCGTTTATGCCCTGACAGAAAAGCACAAGTGAGCCTACAAAAAGTACTGCTGAAATTATGCCGTAATAAGGTGCGAATAAACCTAAAATACCAAGCACAACGGACACCAAAAGGAGAATTGCACCAAGGTATAAAGGCAGTTTCAGCGGCTTATCTGTGTAAGCCATAATGCCCTCGACAGCATAAGCTATAAGCTTTTTAAGGTTCCATTTTGTTTCGCCGTGCTCGCGCTCTCTGACCTCATAGGGTATGGAAACTGTGTTATAGCCCACCCAGGAGAATATGCCCTTGGAGAAGCGATGATATTCAGGAAGAGCCACGATAGTGTCAGCCACACACTTGCGAAGTGTACGGAAATCACTTGCATCGCTGATAAAGTCTATGCCGGACATTTTGCTGATAGTCTTATAAAAAGCGTGCTTACCTTTGGAAAGAAATTTACCCTCTTTTCTATGGGCCTGATAAGCTGCAACCATATCACAATCAGGGTCGTTGTCGAGAATTTTTGCCATTTCCACAGCGTACTTGGGGTCCTGCTGCAAGTCAGCATCAATTATGGTGATGTAATCACCCGAGGCAATAGTGAAGCCTGCATACATAGCCGCTTCCTTGCCGAAGTTACGGGAAAAATTAATCACCTTGATACGAACATCTTTATTCTCATTGAATATCTGTCTTAACTTTTTAGGGGTACTGTCACGACTTCCGTCGTTGACAAAAATAATCTCATAGGAGTCCGTGTAGCCTTTCATAGCTTCTCTTGTCTCTTTGAGGAAATTTTCAACATTACCCTCTTCGTTATAGCAGGGCACTATAAGACTGTGCTTAATTGACATAGCATATCAATCCTTTAATAATTACTTGCCGTCACGCTCTCTGACGACGAACTTGGTGGGAGTACCCTCAAGGCCGAAAACCTCACGGATCTGATTATCGAGATAACGCTGATAGCTGTAATGGAACAGCTCTTTGTCATTGACGAAGCAGACAAACGTGGGAGGTCTTGTTGAAGTCTGAGTCATATAATAAATCTTGAGTCTCTTACCCTTATCTGTGGGTGGCTGCACTCTTGCAGTTGCAGCAGCGAGAACATCGTTGAGTTTACCTGTAGAAATGCGCATTGAGTTCTGCTCGTCAACGAATTTGATAAGCTCGAAGAGTCTGTCAAGGCGCTGACCTGTCTTAGCAGAAATGAAGATAATGGGAGCATAGGACATAAATGAGAAGTCGTTCATAAGCTTCTTTCTGTAGCTGTCCATAGTTTTGCCGTCTTTTTCAAGGGCATCCCATTTATTTACGGCGATAATGCAAGCCTTACCCATTTCGTGAGCGATGCCTGCAACCTTGCTGTCCTGCTCGGTAAAGCCTTCAAGAGCGTGGATCATAATAACACATACGCTCGCTCT
>JAZQZO010000197.1:0-4495 GCA_045634065.1 Acutalibacteraceae bacterium | reverse complement strand
CAGTGTCTGCAACGCTTGTGAAAGTCTTGTTATTCACCGTGATGTTGCAAAAAAAGCTCTGCCTATGATTAAAGCAAAGCTGGACGAAAAAAATGTCACAATCCACGGCGACAGCGAGACAGCAGAAATCATTCCTGATGTTATAATCGCAACAGAAGATGACTATGCTAAAGAATATCTTGGTTACGAAATCAGTGTTAAGATTGTCGGTGATATTGACGAAGCTATCGAGCATATTATGAAATACACAAGTTCTCACAGTGAGTGCATTGTGACTGACAACTATTTTGCACAGAAGAAGTTCACATCTCAGGTTGATGCTGCGGCAGTGTACGTCAATGCATCGACACGCTTCACAGACGGCGGTGAGTTCGGCTTCGGCGCAGAGATAGGCATTTCCACTCAGAAACTTCACGCAAGAGGACCTTTAGGTTTGCCGGAGCTTACAAGTATGAAATATATTATTTCAGGCGAAGGACAAATCAGATAAAAATTATCGCGTTTTGGTTGCTTTTTGGCGACAGCAAAAGCAACGCCTGCCCGGCGAGGGCAAATCAATTGTGAATTAGAAATTGCGGAGTAGTTATATCAAAAAAACAACTTCTTACCGTAGTTGTAATTCATAATTATATTCAGGTGGTGATACATTGAAAAAGAAACGTTCAAAACCTAATCTTATTGTGGGCCTTATGATATTGGCTTTAGCTCTTGTGGGTATTGTGTCCCTTGGTATGACTGCTGCGGATAAAATCAGCAGGAGCATTGAGGATAAAAACGCTGAGAAATACAGTGCATATGAGGAGTTTATTGCCCCTGTAATTATGAACGATCCTGACACTTTCGACGATGTTACCCTTGCGGATTCAGGGCAACTTCTCAGTATTGCTATATGGTCAGTTCTCGACAGCAATCCCGAGCCCGATAAATACGAATATACCGACGACGGTATGCTTTTACCTGCATCTGAGGTTGAGGAGAAATTTGTGTCACTCTTTGGCGAAGAGGTTAAAATTATCCACTCAAATGTTGACGGCGGCGGTATCGACTTCAAATACAGCGAAAAGAAAAAAGCCTACCTTATTCCCATTACAGGTATCACCCCTATTTATACTCCTAAGGTTACCGACGCCAAAGAAAAAAGCGGCAGCATTGAACTGACAGTGGGTTATCTTCATTCAAGTGACTGGCAGCAGGACAGCAAGGGCAATATGATAGCTCCGGAACCCGGCAAATATATGAAAATAACTCTCGGTAAAAATACAGACTCAGGCTATTTTGTAAGAGCAATTCAAAAACAAAGTGACTAAATCGTGTAAAAAGTATTAACGTTTTTGCAAATCATTGACTTTTTGATAAAAAAAATATATTATAGTATACGAATAAGTATGTTGTTATTGCCTTGTAGCAACTAATAAGTTTATATTAATCTATAGGAGGTACAAAATGAAAAAATCAATTAAAAAGTATCTTATAATTGCATTTGTTATTATGGCTGTAGTGCTCACGACAGTTTTTGCTGTTTCAGCTGCTACAACTACAGTATCCTATAAGTGCGGTAAATGCGGTCGACCTCTCAGCCCTGTTTACAGTCCTGCTCAGTGTGAGGCTGATGAGCGCGAAGATTATATCTGTACAACATCAAATTGTAAGAATAAAGATCAGGTGTTATACACTGTTACATATGAAAACACTGCATTGGGCCACGAAGCAACAGTAAAAAACTATACATTGAAAACTGATGAACAGACAGATGAAACATATTACATACTCACTCTCAGTTGCATAAGAAAGTGCGGCTATAAAGAGGTTGATGAATATGAAAAGGATAAGCCTTATAAGTATTATGCCGTAACCTTTGTTAACCCTTGTGTTACAGTGAAAAAATTAAGCACCTGTGTTTATGATACAGTTGCTGACACAACCTTAAACGGTGACATTGCCGGTGTTTACAAAGAAGTAGAACTTGATACAAGATATATAAGAGAAAACAGTTCTGTTACCATTGAAACAGCTTATCGTGATGACGATAAGAAATTCGGTGGCTATGTTCTGGCAGGTTGGACTACAGACAAAGCATATGCGACTCCAGGTGCTTATGAGAGCAGCATAAAGAAAGCTGATTTTTCAACAGAGGTTCGTGTACCCATCGGTACACCTCAGGCTGATTATAAAGTATATGCTGTTTTTGCTCCTGACAAGACACTTGCACATACTGTTCGCTTCTATGACGATACAGGCTTTGAATTCCTGGAATACAAGATTTCTGTACCCCACGGTGAAAACTTAAGTGCCCGCGATGCAAAGATTTATACTCCTGAAAAAGCTGACGGTTACGGTGCACGTTATAAATTTTCTAACTGGATTTGGAAGAAAGACGGAAAAAGTGAAATAAAGCTCTCTGATGCTGTATATGAAAGCATTAACCTTGATGCTCGTTTTGCTGAAATTCCCAAAGAATACAACTTAAAGTATTTTTACAAAGACGGTAAAACACCTGTTAATTTTAAGGTGGAGAAAGTTATCGGTACCGGTGAAAGTATGGTCACACTTTTAGGTGATATAGAAGATACCGTAACAGTTGTAGCTGATGCTAACGGCAAGAAGATGAACCCGGTAAACGGTCTTGCACTTAACGCACTCACTTATATTCCTGATAACTCCGCAAACAATGATGTTTACAATAACTTATTTAAATATTCCGAAAGAGACTATGATTATTTGTTTACCGGCAAATGGATAGTGTATGGTACAGGTGTTACTTTTGACCTTGAAAATATGGCTTTCAACGGTGCTCTTGACAGTGAACAGACCGGTACTGAAGACGGTGGAGTAGGTTACATCAAGCTTATTCCTCAGTACAAGCAGGTAACAAGACTCTATCCTATTGATGTAATCATTTCATTCGATGATGACGGTGCTCCTCACCCTGAAGAAGTTTATGTTCAGTTAACAGATGCCAACGGTGAATTCAAGGCAGGTGCAACATATACTTCAGAAAGCACCAACAATATTGTGAAAGATGAAAATGGTAAGTTCTTATACTACAAGGATACTTTCTTTGTACCCTACAGCAGTAAATATGTTGTATCAGCATCAGCCAAAGCTTATGCGGGAAGTAAAGAACCTGCCTTCAGCGGATCAGGTTTCCCGGGTGCTCATATTGAGTTAGTTCGTGGTGAAGCAGCTGAATGTTCTTGCCTTTGTCACTCAATTCTCAAACCAATCTGGGTAAAGATTCTTAATCTTCTCAATACTCTCTTTGGCTTGAAGGTAGTTTGTTGTGATGATATGTACGCTAACATCGGACATCTTCTCAACTATACCCCCAAAAACTAAAGTATGAAAAAGCTCACATCCTTTAAGGTGTGAGCTTTTTAGTTTGTATATTTACGTAAGTAAAAAAATAATCCCGGAATTCAAAGAAACCGGGAAAGATATAAACTGATCAGTCGATTGATATAGCTGAACTACTATCGGAGCTTTTGAAAAAAGCAACTAACTTCATTACGAAATCTGCAAGTATCTGGAAAAATTCAACCCAATTCATTGGAAACCCTCCTGTCTTTTTGTTGTCCTACTCTACCTAAAGTATATACTATTAACGCTTGGTTGTCAACAATTTATTAAAAAATAATTCACTTTTTATTTGGAAATTATTATCAATATTTTTTAAGGATGCACAACGTAAGGTCGCGCATCCTTAATTTTATGCAATTGGTTCAGAAAAATTATCCTTTTCGACAGTATCTGAGTTTTCGTTATGCTTTATGAAAAGAGGAGAGTCCGGTGTGCAGATTCTGACAGCACGTTCAAGTATATGCACCATAACTTCTCTGTGTGTACCGCCGAATTCACCGTCGAGAGTCCAACTGAGGTCTTCGTTGGGAGAGTTGAGTCTGAGCTTGCTTGTTCTGAGATATATAATTCTTTCAGGGTTATATATTTGTTTCTGAACTTCTAAAATTGTTCTTACCAGATTAGGCAAGCCCATTTTGCGAACGAGGAAAACCTCAAAAATACCGTCATTGAGTCTTACATCTTCTTCTCTGAGCTTGAACATACCTGCAATAGAAGAAGAGTTTGAAATCGAGCCGAAGCAGAAATCACCTTCGATAATGCCACCGTCGTGCTCAACTCTCAGATGAGTGCCGTGAATATCTTTGATTTCCTTCATCGCTTCTATAACATAGGCAGCGTGACCGAAACGGTTTTTGAGCTTCTGGGGGGTAGCATATGAGTTTTTGGTGAAAGCACCGAAGGATGCCACATATGAAAAATATCTGTTATTGAAAAGACCGATATCATAGTCGTTGGTGTTGCCGCTCTTGATGAAATCTGTAGCGACATTGACGTCGCTTGGTATGCCGAGAGTGGTTGCAAGGTCGCAGGTGGTACCGGTAGGAATATAACCGATAGGTATACGTTTAGGCAAATCCATAACGCCGTTTATAGTTTCGTTAAGGGTACCGTCACCGCCGCAACAAACAACAAGATC
>JAZQZO010000196.1:0-2550 GCA_045634065.1 Acutalibacteraceae bacterium | reverse complement strand
AACTTGAAAATGGCAATTGTCTTCTTAAGTTCAAGGATGATTGCACAGGTAAAGATGGTGTTTTTGATCCCGGCGAAAATTCAGTAGGCCTTACAATTGACGGTGTAGGCGATGTTAACCTTCGTATGTCAATTTATTTCTTTGAAAAAGTTAATGCAGCAGGCATTAAAACTCACTATGTAAATGCAAACCTTGAAGATACAACAATGGAAGTTCTTCCCGCAAAAGTATTTGGTCACGGTCTTGAAGTTATCTGCCGTCACAAGGCAGTAGGCAGCTTCATCCGTCGTTACGGTGACTATATAGAAGAAGGTTCAGATCTTCCCGCATATGTTGAAATGACATTCAAGAATGACGCTAAGGGTGATCCCCTTGTAATCAAAGACGCTCTTGTTGCTCTCGGTGTTATGACAGAAAAGCAGTATGACGACATTAAGGTTATGACACAGCAGATCACTCAGATCGTTGCTGACGACCTCAAAGAAAAGGGTCTTGTTCTTTATGATATTAAATTTGAATTCGGTTACGATCCCGAAGGCAATGTAATGCTTATCGACGAAATCGCATCAGGCAATATGCGCGTTTACAAAGACGGCAAGTACATCGATCCTATGACACTTTCAGAACTTTTCTTTGCATAAGTTATTGAATATTTTCCGAGATAGCCTGAAAGGTATTTACCTTTCAGGGCTTTTCGGCATTTTTAGCAGTATGAAAGGCAATTGCCATTCATCGTGTTCAGGCACAAAAAAGTAATACTTTAACAAATAGATTGGCGAAATTCTTAAAATTTTCTGCCAACTTAAGGAGCAATTAAATGGGTGGTTTTTTTGGCGCAGTCAGCAAGAATGATACTCTTCTTGATGTATTCTTCGGCACTGACTATCACTCTCACCTTGGTACTCGTCGCGGAGGCTTAGCTGCATATGACGAGAAAAAAGGATTACAACGAAAAATTCATAACATTGAAAATTCACCTTTCAGAACAAAGTTTGAAAATATTTCGAGCAAAATGAAAGGTTCTGCTGCAATCGGCTGTATCAGCGACTCCGATGCCCAACCTTTGCTTGTTCGTTCTAAGCTGGGTCTGTATGCTATTTGTATTATCGGTTTAATCAACAACAGAGAAAAACTTGTTGAAGATTTTCTTTTTGCAAACGGCGGTCACTTCGGTGCGGTAACTAACGAAGGTATCAACTCAACAGAACTCGTTGCAGCATTAATCAATCAGAAAGATAATTTTGCCGACGGTATTGCCTACGCTCAGAGTCTTATCGACGGCACTGCTTCAATACTGATTCTTACTGACGACGGCAGAATCATAGCTGCACGTGACAGGCTCGGAAGAATTCCTGTTTTAATCGGCACTAACGACGACGGATACTGTGTATCATTCGAAGACTTTGCCTATAAAAAATTAGGATATGACGATTATAAAGAATTGGGTCCCGGTGAAATCGTCGAGTTTACTGCTGACTCTTTCAAGGTTTTAAGAGAAGCAGGAAAAGAAACAAAAATCTGTGCCTTTCTGTGGTCATACTACGGCTACTCAACATCTTGCTATGAAGGCGTGAATGTTGAAGTTATGAGATATAAAAACGGCAAGATTATGGCAGAAACAGACCGTGCAAAAGGTATAGCACAGGATATCGATTTTGTGAGCGGTGTTCCCGATTCAGGCACACCTCACGCTATCGGTTATGCTCACGAAAGCGGAATTCAGTTTGCCCGTCCTTTCATCAAATACACACCCACTTGGGCACGCAGTTTCACACCTGCCAATCAGAACGAAAGAAACAGAGTTGCTAAAATGAAGCAGATCCCCGTTCACGATCTGATTTATGATAAAAAACTGCTTTTTGTAGATGACAGCATTGTCCGTGGTACTCAGCTTCGAGAAACAGTTGAGTTCCTTTATGAAAACGGAGCAAAAGAAGTACACATCCGTTCAGCCTGTCCTCCGATTATGTATAGTTGCAAATATCTTAACTTCTCTAGAGCAACCTCTGAGATGGAACTGATTGCACGAAGCACTATCGTTGATCTTGAGGGCGAAGAAGGTCTGAACCATATTGATGAGTATATAGACGCCACTACAGAGCGTGGCAAAAACTTAAGAAGTGCTATCTGCGAAAAGCTTCACTTCACTTCTCTAGAATTCCAGTCAATTGACGGAATTATCAAAGCTATTGGACTTCCGGCTGACAAGGTTTGCACCTATTGTTGGACCGGCAAAGAATAAAACAAAAAAAACACAGGAGAATGTAATATGGATCATAAAAATTCTTTTTCTGCAAGCTATGCGGCTGCAGGCGTAGATATTACTGCCGGTTACAAATCGGTAGAACTTATGAAAAAACACGTTGCTAGAACCCGTAACGAAGGTTCAGTAGACGATGTAGGCGGCTTTGGCGGTTGCTTCGATCTCAGTTCTATTGCCGGAATGGAACATCCCATTTCTGTTTCAGGTACTGACGGTTGCGGTACAAAGGTTAAGCTTGCAATTCTTATGGATAAGCACGACACAATCGGTATTGATGCAGTTGCTAT
>JAZQZO010000195.1:0-3616 GCA_045634065.1 Acutalibacteraceae bacterium | reverse complement strand
ACCTTCGCTAAGGAGCTTGAAACAGCTCAGATGATTTTCATCCCCGGTGGTTTCTCAGGCGGTGACGAGCCCGACGGCAGCGGTAAGTTTATCACAGCATTCTTCCGCAACGCAGCTATCAAGGAACAGGTAACAGAGCTTCTTGAAAGCAGAGACGGTCTTATGTGCGGTATCTGCAACGGTTTCCAGGCTCTTATCAAGCTCGGTCTTGTACCCTACGGTAAGATTGTTGACTCAGAAGAGAATATGCCCACCCTTACATTCAACACTATTGCAAGACACCAGTCACGTATTGTAAGAACAAGAATTGCTTCAAATATGAGTCCCTGGCTTGCTGATACCAACGTTGGCGACATCTACAATGTGCCCATTTCACACGGTGAAGGCCGTTTCCTCAGCGACGAAAAGACAATTCTTGAACTTGCTAAGAACGGACAGATTGCAACTCAGTATGTTGACTTCAGCGGTGAAGCTACAAACGATATCCACTTTAACCCCAACGATTCAATGTTTGCTATTGAGGGTATCACTTCACCTGACGGCCGTGTATTCGGTAAGATGGGTCACAGCGAGCGAATTGCTAACGGTCTTTATAAGAATGTGCTTGGCGATTACGACATCAAGATGTTCAAGAGCGCAGTGAAATATTTTAAATAATATTATATTGTAACGCGGAAAACCTCGGCGGTGATGATAAGTTTCATCCCGCCGAGGTAGTTTTTATGAACATCTTTCAGTATTCATTATGTTGAATATAAGTGCAAAAGCGTCATAAAATAAGCTGTTTTTGAACTTTTTTCTTAAAATATGTGAATTTTCTATTGACAAACATATTCCCTTTTTATATAATGTAATTGCTTAGGAGTGTAAAACTCCGAAAGACTATATAAAGGAGGATGCTATAATGGATATCAAAGACATCGTAATCAACGACGTAGAAAACGATGTAATCGTAAAGGTTACAGACGACAACGGCGATGCTTGGTTCAACCTTAAGAACCTCATCAACACAATTCTTGAGTTCATTAGAAATCTCATTAAGTTTGAGTTCTAATTTTTGCTTGAATTGATTCATTGAAAACTAAATTTTAAAGAAGGAGGATATAGTAATGCCTAAATTTGAAGTTACAAATCCCACATGGTCATTCTCATGGCAGTGGCTCGTAGACCTCATCGAAAGAATTCTTGGTGATGTATTCGGTTTCATCTACGACACAGAATGGGCTGAGAAATAAGTTATTCTTTTAAGTTATTTGCAAATAACTTATACCGCAGACTGCAAAGTCTGCGGTTTTTTTGTCGACTCATCCACCACTGCGTGGTCCCCCTTCCCTTCCAGGGAAGGCTTTTTTTATTGCTTTTGAACTATCAAAGTTCTTTTTCAAGGGAAGGCTTTTTTATTTTAACTTAAAAACTTTTAAATCTTCACCTATACGCTTGCTTACCTCTTTATCAATTTCAATACATACTCCCTCAAAATTATTATCAATATCATAATTAGAGAAACGAATTACCTCTACACCATACTTATTAATTATTTCGCTTCGTAAACTATCATATTCCAAACCTTCTTCGGAATAATGTTGACTGCCATCTATTTCGATTACAAGCTTAGCCTTTGCACAATAAAAATCAGCTATAAATTTATAAATGGGGCGTTGCCTATAAAATTGCACCGGATAACTTTTCAGAAAATCATACCACAAATGTTTTTCCTGTGGTGTCATTTTTTTACGTAAAGTTTGAGATGCTTTCTTCAAATTTTTGTTATATCCTGTAAAGCCGTTATTTATATCATCAATCATAAAATCAACCTCATTGTTTTATCTTTATACTGCCTAAAGTATAGCCGTATATTATCTCCTTGTCAATCCGAAGATAAAAATAGCCTTCCCTGGAAGGGAAGGGGGACCGCGTCAGCGGTGGATGAGTCGACACGTTTAAATTAATCATCAGAGCTATATTCCTCGGCAGGGTACACAAAATAAGCAAAAAACTTTGCTCACACCCCAATATTTCCCCCGAAAGCTCTTGCAATAAGAAAAACAATATTGTATACTATTATATGTATGTAAAGTGGCGTAGTATCTTTAAGCCACCACTCTAATAATATAACGGAGGAATTACCATGGCAGAAATGGAAAAGAGTAACAGTTTTATTTCTATGGAACACGATATTCTCAAGTTCTGGGAAGACAACAACTGTTACGACAAGCGTAAAGAAAAAAATCAGGGCAAGGAGCGTTTCCGCTTCATTGACGGTCCCATTACAGCTAACAATCCTATGGGTATCCACCACGCTTGGGGTCGTACCCTTAAAGATACCTTCATAAGATATAAATATATGAAAGGTTACGATTGCCGTTGCCAGAACGGTTTCGACTCACAGGGTCTCTGGGTTGAGGTCGGTGTTGAAAAAGAACTCGGCTTCGAAAGCAAAAAGGATATCGAAGATTACGGTATCGACAAGTTCACAAGACAGTGCGTTGACAGAGTTAAGACATACTCAGGTGTAATCACCGAACAGTCAAAGAGACTCGGTCAGTGGATGCAGTGGGACAACTCCTACTTCACCAACACAGATAAGAATATCACAAGCATCTGGCACTTCCTTAAGACTTGTGACAACAACGGCTGGATTCAGAGAGAATATAAGCCTATGCCCTGGTGTCCCCGTTGCGGCACATCACTTTCAGAGCACGAAATGACAGGTTCATATAAGACTGTTACACACAACTCAGTTTTCTTCAAGCTCCCTGTTGAAGGCCTTGACAGCAAAATCATCGTGTGGACAACTACTCCCTGGACTCTTTCATCAAACGTGGCTCTTGCAGTTAACCCCGAAATCGACTATGTTGAAGTAAAGGTTAAGAGCGACGAGCAGACACTTATACTTGCGAAGAATGCTATCAAGTATCTCGGCGAAGATAAGCTCGAAGTTCTTCGTATGTTCAAGGGTGAAGAACTCGTTGGCAGAAAGTATGAAACCTGCTTCCCCGAACTCGAAGCTCAGCAGGGCTTTGAACACAAAATCGTTGCTTGGGAAGATGTTGATGCTGAAGAAGGTACCGGCGTTGTTCACATCGCCCCCGGTTGCGGTGCAGAAGATAACGAACTCGGCAAGAGATTAGGTCTCCCCGAAATTATGCCCGTTGACGATATGGGTATCTTCCTCAAAGGCTTCGGCTTCTTCACTGGCAAAAACAGCAAGACAATTGCTGAGGAAGTTTTCGCAGAACTCAAAGAGAGAAACAAGCTCTATCTCATTAAGCCTCACGAACACAGCTACCCCGTATGCTGGAGATGTAAGGAAGAGCTTATCTACCGTCTTGTACCCTCCTGGTTCATCACCACAGAGGAACTCAAACCCCGCCTTATCAAGAACGCTATGAGCGTTAAGTGGGAGCCCGAATCAAATGGTAAGAGAATGCTCGACTGGCACAACAATATGGGTAACTGGAATATTTCCCGTAAGCGTTACTACGGTATGCCTCTTCCCTTCTATGTATGTGAGGATTGCGGCAACGTACACGTTGTAGGCTCAATCGCTGAACTCAAAGAGCTTGCAGTTGACCCCGCTAAGGTTGATGCTCTTCCCGAGCTTCACAGACCTTGG
>JAZQZO010000194.1:0-13135 GCA_045634065.1 Acutalibacteraceae bacterium | reverse complement strand
CACCACATTGCCAACAGCCATAAGAATCTGTGCGATGATAACCAGAATCTGTACAAAGGTACCGCAGTTGTTGCCGAGGGTACTGTCGCCTTCGTCCTTGAGGCTCTTTCTGTAAGCAGGTCTAACAAGGATAGCGATAAGAATACCGATAAGACCGCCGCCGATTCTCATAAACTCCATAAAGCCGCCAAGGTTGAGGAAGGTCATAAGAAGTGAGGGGAGAGTAGCGATAATCCAGCAGATACGCTTGTCCTTTTTAATCTGCTCTTCTGTAATATCGGCAAGGGCAAGAGAAATTGCCCAATAGCTTGTAATCATAGCAAGTACGGTGAAGATTGAGCCTGCGATCTGAGCCCACGCACCGATACCCTTGCTCCAGCCAATCATAGCAACCTCTGTAACCTCTGTTGAGGCAAGAAGAGCACAGAGAGTGATAACAACCATAAGTATAAGGTTGTTTGAAAGACCGATAAAAA
The DNA here is from genome assembly GCA_045634065.1 of Acutalibacteraceae bacterium. GTDB lineage: Bacteria > Bacillota > Clostridia > Oscillospirales > Acutalibacteraceae > UBA6857. The sequence goes on along the minus strand of JAZQZO010000194.1, from coordinate 12,659 downwards.
CAGCCTTTTTGACCTTTTTAGCGTCAGCATCAAGACCTTTTACTGCCTGAGGTACAGAGAAGAAAGCGGAGAAGGCAAGCATTGCCATACCGAAGAAAGCAAGAATGTGGTTAGGCTGACCGACAGAAAAGCTGAGAGGATTCTTGATGTTGAACAGTGAACATACACCGAGTACGCCAACAACACCGAAGATAACCGATACTGCAACGGTTTCGCTGACACCAACAGCCTTAAGTCCGAAAAGTACAACACTTGCGGCAGCTGCGTAGAAAATAAGCTTTGAAACTATCATCGGTACGCCGATAAGGTCGGTGATGATTTCAGCGGCACCTGAGATGTAAGCTGCAAGGTTTGTGAACATAACGAGAGCCATTACCACAAAGAAGAAAAGCGTGATAGGCTTCTGAAATTTACCTGTGAAGAGGTACTTTGAGAAAACTTCAACTATCTGTGATTTACCGCCGCTTTTGATTGAAATGTCGGCAATCATAAGGTGGATGATTAAGTTGGCAAGGAAAGACAGCACAAGAATAGCCATAGCCATTAAAATGCCGTTCTTTTCAGCGAGGTAGGGCATACCCATAATCCCGCCACCAACACCGTAGCCTGTGATTATGCAGGCACTTTGCCATACTGAGAGTTTGTTCTTTTCCATACTTTTTGCACTCCTTAAATTTAACTGATGTTGTTATTATATACCAAGGCGTGAGTTATGGCAATGGGGTTTATTTGCTTTTGTTTGTTTTGTGCGATATTCGAAGCAATATTTTAACGGAATTATCGGTCAAGCAGTTGTAATTAAGAACAATTTGATTTATTTTTTGCAATGATTTGTAAGTAGTTTGTAATAGGTGTTGTGCTAAAATAACACATCATAAAAAAAGGAGAATTTCTATGAAATTATTTAAAAAATCTTTGTCATCATTTCTCGTTATAATTATGCTGGTGACTACGGTAGCTTTGCAGGGATTTGTAGGAGTGGAGTTGTTTATGGCGAAAGCTGCAAGTGATAACAGCGGTGCTGATAGTGATAATGTTACCACCGGCTACAAACGACAACACGTTATGAAGTGTTGGGAAAAACTTAATCAATCTTATATATCAGATTATCTTTCTGGCTTTGCAGTGCCTATGGATGGTACAAATGGCAACCCCGACTATCTTGTACCCGGTCAGACTGAGAATATGATACCGCAAGGTCTGACTTACTTGCCTGAAAAGGATTGGATTCTTATTTCTTCATACGATAAAAGTGAAGAAAATGCAAGTGTAATTTTTGCTCTTGACAGAAAAACAGGTAATTTTGTAGCTCAGTTCAATCTTTATACAGATGACGGTACTGCGTGGAAGTGTCACGCCGGTGGCATCGGTGTTTCAAAATATAATCTGTATATTACAAGTGATTGCGGTGTGGCGTATTTCCCGCTTACTGATTTAGATGTAGAAAGCGGTACTGTTAAAAATATTGCCTATAAAGCATCTATGAATTTCGGCCAATTAGGAAAAACCTATTCGGCGTATATCAGTGTTTCTGACGGTATGCTTTGGGTCGGTAATTTTTATTCTAATTCACCCTTAAGTCCGGCATTAGCTAAAATGGGCCTTATAGGCGAAGATTGGGTATGGAAACCAAACAATGAATATTATAACGCTATTTTAGGGTATGAGCTTTCCGGAGACTCTTCAAATAAAGAATGGGCTGCCTTAGAATCAATTAAAGATAATGCGAGTAAAGTTGTAAATGTGGATAATACAATGGACTGTATTCAAGGCATTTCTTTTAGGAAGATGGACAATAATACATATAGAATGTATTTGTCAAGAACCACAGACGGCAGTTTAGGTGCCTCAATATCAGTTGCAACAGTAGATTTGAGTGAAAATGTTGCTAAAGTAAATGAAAGTAATTTCAATTTTTACGAGAATCTTCCGGGTGCAGAAGGTATTGTGTTTATCGGTGATGATTTACATATTCTTTATGAATCGGGAGCTTTGAAAAATTATAAAGATTTATTCAATAAGCTTACTTGGAATCAGTTAATTAAAGACTGCACAGACGTTATCTGGAAGGTTAATGAAAATGATTTATTACAGACACCTCAGCTTGATGAAACAGGTTTGTTACATCTGATACAGTCGATGCTGACAAGAATCAGAGCGCTGATAGGCATAAATTAATTATTAAAATTGTGAACACTGAGGATTTTATGATTTTGGTGATAATAAGCAATCAACTTTGCAATTCTCTAAAAAATATTCTGCAATAATAAAAATCAGACAGGGGAAACAACTATAAAAACAGACTGAATTTTACACCCGAATTTACCCCGAAATCCTATGATTTTATGTTAACTTGTGAAAAGTTATGTGAACAGAGATTTTTCAGTGCCACAATAAATAAAGGGTTTGTTGGTACACGATGACAATTTATACCTCATTTTAACCCTGCGTTTTATAAAAAAATCTGAACCGCCTTCCGAAATGAGGGCGGTTTTTGCATATATCTCACTTTAATATTGGTTAAGATACGTATTTAAATTGGTAAATTTATCCTTTCGCCTGAAGTTACAATTATTGACAATTTTTGCGTTTTATGATATAAATTATCTATTAACAAAATGTAAAGGAGAGTGAAAAAGTGCTGAGCAAAGAAGAAGTTGAAGCGTATTGCAAAGAGTATTATGTTCCTATATATAAATTTTGTATGAGCAAGCTCTCCAATAAAGAAGATACTGAAGATGCAACCCAGGAGACTTTTGTAGTTTTTTCTAAAAAGGGACATTTACTCGAAAAAGAGTACGTAAAACCTTGGCTGTTTACAGTGGCGTATAACAAGGTGCTGAAGATATATAGAAAGCGTACCCTCGCAAACGATAAAGAATGCATTTATGACGAAGAACTTGTGGAAGCTTCGCGAAAATTCACAACCTTTGAAGAAGATGTGGTCTCCTGCTATGGAGAAAAATATATAAATGAGGTTTACAGCCGTTTATCGGACAGTGAAAAAGAAATATTTGATCTGTACAGTGACGGAAATCTGAAAACCGGTCAGATATCTAAGATGTTAGGCATAGAAACTAACGCGTGTTCGATGAGAAAAAAACGCCTCAAAGATCGGTGCCGAGAGATATTGAAAGAAATTATATTTTATTAAAAATTTTTTTGTTACGTTTCGGCTTTTCTCGGATATACCTACGAAGAGCGAAACTTACCAAAAGGAAGGGTGGTTTGTTTTGGATGTTGAAAACCAGGTTTTCGGCAAAGATGCCGAAGCCGTAGATAATAACAAAAATCTTGAGTCAGAAGATTTTATTTTTTACAATCAGAATAAGGAAGAAGCTAAAAAGAATATCGATAGATCAGCAAAAGAATTGACAGATTACATCGATTCACTTATACAGGATGTGCCTGACCCTTCGGAAGAGGAGGTAAATGCAGGTATAGAAAAAATACTTGCAATAACCCATCCCGATGAAAGTCCAATAAAGCCTGTGAAGACTGATAAAAGCAAGAAAGTAACCCTCAAGGTACTCTTCATCGCAGCGTTGCTTTCGATTTTGTCGGTGTCGTGTCTTTATGTTGTGGGCAGCAGTCATCATATAAGCATCGAAAACGGTTTTGTATCTTTCGCTAAGGAGACCATTCAGGTTGTATTTTTCGGCGAAGATCAGGACGAATATATATCTGTTGATGCCTTGTTAACAGATTTGGAAGAACACGGCTATAAGGATATCTTATTCCCGCAGGAATTTGTTGCAAATTCGGATGAGTATAAGGTTAGTTTGCCGGAGTATTTAAATAGTAAAATTGAACAAGTAACCTTTAATCTTTACAGTAAAGAATCAACCTATAAGTTTGTTATACACGATTATAAATTTACACAACAAACTTTTGACTATGTAGATGCTGACAATGTTCAAACTATAACACTTGATGATGTTAACATATACTTGTTTAAGTTTGATAATGGTTGTTCTGTTGCTGAATTTGTATGCGATGAATATCGCTATTATATACAGACTGATATTGCTTATTCCGATATGGTAAATGTTATCAAAACGATAAAAAGGAGATAATACAAATTGAGAAAGTGTATATCTTTATTATTTAGTATATTTTTTATATTCTCTTGCATTTCATTTAATGTCAATGCAATAAATGAAAATGAGTTTGTTCCTTATGTTGTTAGCTTTAATATTAGTTCGGAACTTGATGACACAGTAACAGGAGATAGCTCTCGTGCAACGGGTCTTATTAATTCATATAGTTTATATCTAACCAAAACTGGAACTACGCTTAATATAACCGGTCAAACATATGGCTCGATTGAAGTGGTTAAAGCCGGATTTAAAGATCTTACCATTCAGAGAAGAAAAACAAGTGACGATGATTGGGAAGATTATTATGAATACGGTAATGTTTACGCTGATGCATTTGCAGCCAATCTCAACACCACCCTCGTTGTAGCAGCAGGTTATCAGTACAGAATTTCTTGCAAACACTATGCTAAGAAAAATCTTCTTTCAGTACAAACAATCGCTAACACATCAAACATTGTAACCGCGAAAGCTACTTAAACAATTAATCAAAAAATGAAGGCAGGGAGCTAAACTCCCTGCCTTTGTTGTCGTTATTTTATCTGTGCTTCTACGAGACTGCCCTGACAGTACTTCTTGCGAAGAACAGGCTTTTCGATTTTGCCTGTGGGGTTTCTGGGTACCTTTTCAAAGACAATCTTTCTCGGTCTCTTATATCGGGGAAGTTCCTGGCAGAATTCGTTGATTTCTTCTTCTGTACAGGTTACCGCGTCTTTGAGTTCGATAATTGGAAGTGTCTTTTCACCGAGACGTTCGTCGGGGATACCGATAACAGCAACGTCTTTGATTTTTTCGTGCCTGCGCAGAGCATCTTCAATCTGTACGGGATAGATGTTTTCACCGCCTGAGATGATTACGTCCTTCTTTCTGTCAACAAGGTAGATGAAGCTGTCCTCGTCAACTCTGCCCACGTCGCCTGTGTAAAGCCAACCGTTTTTGAGAACCTCTCTTGAAGCCTCTTCGTTTTTATAGTAGCAGAGCATTACGCCGGGGCCTTTGACAATAAGCTCACCGATGTCGCCTTTGGGTACTTCATTACCCTTTTCATCAACAATCTTAGCTTCCCAGAGATAACCGGGTTTACCGATTGCACCAACCTTGTGGATGTTTTCAACACCGAGATGTACACAACCAGGGCCGATTGATTCTGAAAGACCGTAGTTGGTATCGTACTGATGATGGGGGAATATATTCTTCCATCGTTTGATAAGGCTGGGGGGTACGGGCTGAGCACCGATATGCATAAGTCTCCACTGTGAAAGAAGATAATCGTCAAGATTAACTCTACCGCTTTCGATGGCATCGAGCATATCCTGAGCCCAGGGTACAAGAAGCCACACGATTGTACACTTCTCTTCTGTTATTGTACGGAGAATCCATTCAGGCTTAACACCGCGAAGAAGAACAGCTCTACTGCCACTCAAGAGACTTCCGAACCAATGCATTTTGGCACCTGTGTGGTAAAGCGGAGGGATACAAAGGAACACATCTTCCTCTGATTGACCGTGGTGATTCTGCTCTGTCATACAGGATGAAAGAAGCGCTTTGTGGTTATGTAAAATAGCCTTGGGGAAACCGGTTGTACCTGATGAGAAGTAAATAGCAGCGTAGTCTTCCTCTTTAAGCATAACCGGTGGAGCTTCTGATGAACAGAAATTCATCATAGCGCAGCAGTCTTCACTGTATGAGGGACCGTCTTTGCCCACATAAAACATAGTTTTTACATCGGGAACATCCTTTGCGATTGTGTCTATACGCTCAATGAATTCCTTGCCGAAAATGAGAACTTCGCAGTCTGCGAGTTCGAGGCAGTATTTGATTTCATCACCTGAATATCGGAAGTTCATAGGCACAGCAATGCAACCTGCCTTAAGAATACCGAAATAGAGGGGAAGCCATTCAAGGGAGTTCATAAGAAGAATAGCAACCTTTGTACCTCTTTTAAAGCCACGGCTTAAAAGAAGATTTGCAAAGCGGTTTGCACGGCGGTCGAAACTTTTCCAAGACATTTCACGGCGATATGGCGTGCCGGTATTAGCACTTTCTATAAGACTTGCCTCTCTCCAGGTTACGGCACTGTCACGCTCCTCTGAAGGGTTAACCTCAACAAGAGCAATTTCCGAACCTTTAAATCGGGCATTGCGTTCAAGTAAATCTGTGATTACCATTTTTATTTTTCTCCTTTGATTTTGTTCTGCGAATCTATAGCTTCATTAAAAAATCCTCCACTTTCTCCAAGCAGAGGGCGAGAGTTATCTCGTAGTACAGGCTTAAGTCAGTTATTGTTTTACAATAAAGACCTTCTCAGATGCTGTCATATCTCTGAATAGCTTTATATTCCGACTGTATTTATCTTGTTGTTATCTGTGATATTCAGATTTCTTTATTAATTTAACACATAAAAGCGTAAAAGTCAAGAGCTTTTTGAAAAAATGCACAACTGTTAAGCTGTGCATTTCCTTGGCGGAGAAGAGGAGACTCGACAGCAAACGCTGTCGCTAAAGTCGATTATATGTCCATCAGCTTAGCTTCGCAAAGCTGATATGGACGATTAAGTCGTTCGAGTCTCTGATAAGTTTTCGCATATAAAACAAAAAATGCACAACTGTTAAGCTGTGCATTTCCTTGGCGGAGAAGAGGAGACTCGAACTCCTGCGCCGGTTACCCGACCTACGCCCTTAGCAGGGGCGCCTCGTCACCAACTTGAGTACTTCTCCAAGCGGTGTCGCTGAAATTACGACTATAAAAAAAGTGGCGGAGAGAGTGGGATTCGAACCCACGGTACGCAGGACGTACGACGGTTTTCAAGACCGTTCCGTTATGACCACTTCGGTATCTCTCCGTATTTGCCTAATGATATTACCACATAGAATCCGGATTGTCAAGAGTTTTTTTGAAAAAATATTTATTCTTGTCTTATATTTTTATTTTGTGGTTGGAGTGCTGATCATTAGACTCAAACTTACTGCTGAAAACCTCCGATATAATCCGGGAGGTTTTCTTATCTTTAAATGCTGATATCCTTATTGGCGGGATTTTCGATAATCCTGCCTTTTTTGTCAAATCTCGAGCCGTGACAAGGACAGTCCCAGCTATGTTCGTGTTTATTGTATTTCAGGGCACAGCCAAGGTGGGAGCAACGCTTGGGGATGGGCGTGATAAAATTCACGACTGTATCAAAACCGTTGACAAAAAGCTGAGGCTTGAGCATACTTCGCTCAGGCGAAAAGACCTCGGCATAAGAATTCTCCACCCCGCAGATGGCATCGCGAAGCATAGTAGCACCAACCATAGCACCTGTCATTCCCCACTTGTTGAAGCCCGTGGCTGTGTACCACTGAGCTGTCTTTTTGCTGTACTGACCGATATAGGGTATAGAGTCAAGAGTCATACAGTCCTGAGCTGCCCAGTGATATTTTTCTGCAGCTGTGGGATAGTGCTTTTTTGCAAAGGTGCGCAGAGGCTCATAAGCTGCACTGTTTTTCCCTGTACGGTGATTGCTGCCACCGATAAAAAGAAGTTTATCATAGTTCCTGAAGGACAGACCTTTGTCGCTTTCATCGATATACATTCCGCGGACATCTTCTGCATTTTCCAGGGCGATGACATAGCTTCGGCTTTGATGCATCTTCATAAAGTACAGTCCGTGACGGTCAATAAAAGGAAAATGTGTGGCAAAAACGATGTGGTCCGCCACTATCTTGTGCCTGTCGGTGAAAGCCGTGTTGCCATCTACCTTTTTGATAAAAGTACCCTGCCGAATGTTCAGGTTTCTCGCTATGGTGTAAAGAAACTTAAGAGGATTGAACTGTGCCTGATTTTTCAGATAAACAGCACCGACTGTCTTAATCGGCAGGGGTACAGAGGCGGTAAAACTCATATCTATGCCGAGCCGTTGTGCGGTGTCAAGCTCTTTTTCTAGTTTTCTGAGATTTTTTTCAGAATAAACAAAGTTGGTCTTTATCTCAAAATCGCAATCCACATCCTTGCAGAGCTTCTGATAGAGGCTGAGGGCTTCTGCATTGGCTTTATAGTACATTTTGGCAGTGTGGTCACCGCAAGTTTTTGCAAGCTTATCATAAATAAGAGAGTGCTGAACCGTAAGCTTAGCCGTGGTGTTACCTGTAGTATGGGCACAGATTCTGTCTTTTTCCACCAAAATATATGGTATGCCGTGGCGGTGGAGAAAATATGCGGTGAGTATGCCTGTGATGCCACCGCCGATAATGAGCACTGAGGTGCGGGTGTCGGAGTCAAGAACGGGAAATGAGGGAGTGACAGATAAGTCGTGCCAGGGTGAGAGCATAGGGTTTACCTCCGTTGTTTTTATATAGTATTGGCAGAGGCAAGTAGGATTATTAAGCATTATCGCGTTTTTGGTTGCTTTTTGGGCGATAGCAAAAAGTAACGCCTGAGCGGCGAGGGAGAGAATAATACTAAATACCTGCTTCGAAGATGATAGATGCGCTTTTGGAGCGTGAATTGAAGCGTTGCTTCATTGACAAAAGGTGGGAGACTGTGCTATAATAAACCTACAATCTGACATAAAGAAATCTCTGAGTGAAAGATGTGCAAATAAAACTACAAACAGAGGGAAGAGTATCCGAAGCCCCACTGTAATTATAAGTATTTTTATGACCGCATCTATTGGTGCGGTCTTTTGTTTATAAGGAGAATACTATGGAAACACGAGTAGCCGTAATGGGCATAATTGTGGAAGAAAGCACAGCTGTTGAAAGTCTCAACGCCCTGCTTCATCAATACGCTGACTATATCATCGGCAGAATGGGCATCCCCTACAGAAAAAGAGGAGTGAGCATCGTCTCAATCGCTATCGATGCCCCACAGGATGTAATATCTGCCCTGTCGGGAAAAATCGGTAAATTGCAGGGTGTCAGTGTCAAAACCGCCTATTCAAATGTGACTGCCTATGAAGAATGAACTTTATAATTTAATTGATAAGCTCCGAAAAGACCGCAGTCTCACAACAGACGAGTACCGACAGCTAATCAAAGGCTGTGACAGTGACCTTATGCGGTACTCTGCCGAAAAGGCAAGAGAAGAGATGAAAAGGTACTACGGCAATAAAATTTACATCCGCGGACTCATCGAAATCAGCAGCTATTGCAAAAACGATTGCTACTATTGTGGCATAAGAAAGTCTAACAAAAACTGCAGTCGCTATCGCCTCACGAAAGATGAAATCTTAGAGTGCTGCAGAGAGGGCTATGACCTCGGTTTTCGGACCTTCGTTTTGCAGGGTGGTGAGGACGGCTACTACACCGATGCGGTGCTTATGGAGATTATCAGCTCAATTAAAAGTCGTCACCCCGACTGCGCCGTGACGCTGTCTCTCGGTGAGCGAAGTCGCAAAAGCTACGAGACTCTTTTTAATGCAGGTGCCGACCGATATTTGCTTCGCCACGAGACGGCGGTGAAAGAGCATTATGAAAAGCTTCACCCTGAAAATCTTAAGTTTGAAGAAAGAATGAGATGTCTTCGCGACCTGAAAGATATCGGCTATCAGGTGGGTTGCGGCTTTATGGTGGGTTCACCCTATCAATCGGCAGAGTACCTTGCCAAGGATTTGAAGTTTATCGAAGAATTTTCACCACATATGTGCGGCATAGGTCCTTTTATCACCCACAAGGACACGCCGTTTAAAGATGAAGAGTCGGGGAGTGTAGAGCTTACAGTATTTCTGTTGTCACTGATCAGACTCATAAAGCCGAAGATTCTCCTGCCTGCCACGACGGCACTTGGCACTCTCGACGAAAAGGGCAGAGAAAAGGGTGTCCTCTCGGGGGCAAATGTTGTAATGCCTAACCTTTCACCTGTTAGTGTGAGAAAGAAATATATGCTATATGACGGCAAAATTGCCACAGGTCAGGAGTCGGCTCAATGTGTTGCTGAGCTGAGAGAGAGAATGAAAGAAATAGGATATGAAGTGGTTGTTTCGCGCGGAGACGCGAAATAAAATTATGAATTAGGAATTATGAATTGCGGCGCACTGTGCGCAGAAGAGAAAAATAATTTCCGCAGAATTTATTAAATATATTATAAATAAAATAACAGCAAGCCTACCCCGAAAGACTGCCCAAAATATCAGAGAGCGACTCGCGGCTGTCGGGTAGGGAGCAGTGTTAATATTACAAAGTGCGCTGTTGCTTATTGCGTAAGCAACAAGGTTCTTGAGTGCGTAGCACGAAAGGTTCTTACTTTTGTCGCACGGGACAAAAGTAAGAGCCTCGGCAACTTGTGAGCAAGCAGTCTGAAAATGAAATAACAAATCTGCCGGTTGCAGAAAGTCTATATGCACCCGATGGTGCGAGAATCGAAGCTTAGCTTCATTAATTAAGGAGGAAAATAATATGTACAATCCAAAATCACTTAAGGCTGAAGAATTCATCAGCCACGAAGAAATACTTGAGACCATAAAATATGCAGAAGAAAATAAGCATAATGAGGAACTCATCGATGCGCTTATCGAAAAAGCAAAGCCCAGAAAAACTGCTGATGGTATCACTTGTTCGGGTCTTACATACAGAGAAGCAAGTGTGCTTTTAGCTTGTGATATTCCCGAAAAAACAGAAAAAATGTTTGCTCTTGCAGAAGAAATCAAACAGGCATTCTACGGTAACAGAATTGTTATGTTTGCACCGCTTTACCTTTCCAACTACTGTGTCAACGGCTGTGTCTATTGCCCTTATCATCTGAAGAATAAGACCATAGCAAGAAAAAAACTGACTCAGGAAGAGGTCAAGGCTGAGGTTATAGCTCTGCAGGATATGGGTCACAAGCGCCTTGCTATTGAAGCAGGTGAAGATCCCAAGAATAACCCCATCGAATACATTCTCGAGTGCATCGACACCATTTACAGCATACAGCACAAAAACGGCGCAATAAGACGTGTCAATGTCAATATCGCTGCAACAACAGTTGAAAATTATCGCAAACTCAAAGATGCAGGCATCGGTACCTATATCCTTTTCCAAGAGACCTACAATAAAGAAAGCTACTTACAGCTTCATCCCACAGGTCCCAAACACGACTACGCCTACCACACCGGGGCTATGGACAGAGCTATGGAGGGCGGTATTGACGATGTCGGTCTCGGCGTACTCTTCGGTCTTGAGGGCTACCAGTATGAGTTTGCAGGTCTTCTTATGCACGCCGAGCACCTTGAAGCTGTTCACGGCGTCGGACCACACACTATCAGCGTACCCAGACTCAAGAGAGCCGATGATATCGACCCCGACGAGTTTGATAACGGTATACCTCACGAAATATTTGTGAAAATTATTGCCTGCATCCGAATCGCTGTGCCTTACACAGGTATGATTATTTCCACAAGAGAAAGCGAAGCAGTACGCGGCAGAGCATTAGAGCTTGGTATTTCACAGATAAGCGGTGCGTCAAGAACATCGGTTGGCGGATATACCGAAGAAGAAAGACCCCACGATTCAGAACAGTTTGATGTTTCAGACCAGCGCACTCTTGACGAGGTTGTTTCCTGGCTTATGGACCTTGATCATATTCCCTCGTTCTGTACCGCTTGCTACCGCGAGGGCAGAACCGGCGACAGATTTATGTCTCTTTGCAAAAAAGGTCAGATTCTCAACTGCTGTCACCCCAACGCTCTTATGACTCTTACAGAATATCTTGTCGACTATGCAAGTGAAGAGACCAAGAAAAAGGGCTTCGAGCTCATTGAAAGAGAGCTTGAGAAGATACCCAAAGAGAAAGTAAGGGCTATAGCCAAAGAAAATATCGAAGCTATCAAAAGCTCGAACAGAAGAGATTTCAGGTTCTGATAAGTCAGGAGTGAAAAACTAACCCGCTGCGGAAACTGCAGATGCAGGCGGAGAGAGACTTCTTGAAAAGGGATAAATTCAGTGACGGCAAAAAAGCTGATAAAAATCACAGAGTTATTCGCTTCGTAGTCTGCAGTTGAAGGCGGACTACGGCTTTCTGAAAAGCTGAAAACTACAGTCAACAAAAAAAGTGCGCTTTTGTTTACTTTTGTCACACTGGACAAAAGTAAGAGCCCTAGAGGCTTGAGCGAGCAGACTGAAAATGAAACAACAAATCAGCCGGCTGCAGAAAGTCTATATGCACCTGGCGGTGCCTGAATAGCAGTTTCGCTTCATTGAATGGAGGAGAAAATATGAACACAACACCATCATCAGAACGACTGCATATCGGATTTTTCGGTATGCGAAATGCAGGCAAGTCAAGTCTTGTCAACGCCGTGACATCGCAGAACCTCGCTCTTGTCAGCAACATAAAAGGCACTACCACCGACCCTGTCAAAAAGGCTATGGAACTTCTGCCTTTGGGCCCCGTGGTCATCATCGATACTCCCGGTCTGGACGATGAGGGGGTCTTGGGTGAAATGCGAGTCAAGCGTGCCAAAGATATGCTCTCAAGTGTCCATATTGCCGTTCTTGTTGTGGACGCGCTTCGGGGTATGACGGCAGAGGATAAGTTTCTCGCCACCGAGATAGAAAGCAGAAAATTGCCGCTTATTATTGCTATGAACAAAGCCGATCTCCTCGGCAG